>JAITAT010000160.1 GCA_031283975.1 Synergistaceae bacterium | reverse complement strand
GGGGCTATCGCCCGAGGAAACGGCGCTGATATGGGAAAAAATCAGAAAACGCCTGCGCCGCAAAAAATTCGCGTCGCCAAAAGAGCTGGCGGCGTCGCTTTTCGACGGCGAGGACGACGAAATAAGCCGCTTCCTTGACGCGCACGCGCTGGCCGGACGTCCGGCGAGGCGCGGATTTGATCCCGCTTCTCTTCTGATTCCGGCGTGGTGGCCGGTAAATGACGGCGGGGAACCGATGAGAGCGCGCGTGGCGTTTTCCGGCGAAAGAATGGACGATCGCAGGGTATGGCGCGGCACGTTTGAATTCGAGGGGCGTTTTCTGGGGCCCGCGCGCGGCGACGTCATTACCAACGGGAAAGCCCTTTCCGTGAGCATCAGGCTGGAAGATGAATCGAAGGTTGAACCGGTGCAAAACTCTCTTCCGAAATTGAGACGGGAACTGGACGCTATACCGCTTGTCCTTCAATACCTGGGAGCGAGTTCGGCCGCCTGCGGCTCTTTGGAGCCCGAGGAACGCAGCGGTCTCGATATGGAGATATGACGCGCGGATGAAACAGGCCGCGGCGGTGAGATACGACGAGAAAAAAGACGCGCTCCCCAGAGTGACCGCTAAGGGGCGCGGGCGAACCGCGGAGAGGATAGTGGAAACCGCGCTCGAAGCGGAAGTGCCTGTGATAGAGGATGCCGCGCTCGTAAGCGCGCTTTTGATGATGAAACTCGGGGATGAGATTCCGGTGGAATTGTACCAGGCTGTCGCGAAGATATTGGCTTTTCTGTACGACGTCGACAAACAGGGCGGCGCTCCGTGAACCATCTGAAATTTGGCGAGGATGGGGAACGGCTCGCGGCGGCTTATCTGGAACGTCTCGGTTGGAGGATAATCGACAGAAATGTCCGCGCCGGGAGAGGCGAGCTTGACATAATTGCCATGGACGGAAACGAGCTGGTGATAGTGGAGGTTCGCTCCCGTAAAATAGGGAAACTGTCTCCGTCCGAAACCACGGTTGGTCCCCGCAAAATCGGACGTCTGCTGAAAAGCGCGAGGATATATGTGGAACGCGCGGCTTACGGCGGCAATTGGCGCATAGATGTGGCGGCCGTGACGGTCGACGTGTCGGGAAACCCGCGCGTGGAATTGTTCAGCGATGTCACCATGGGCATGGAAGGCGGTTTTATTTGATGAAGGGAATTTGCGGAATATCCGTAAGGGGCACTCAGGCTCTCGCCGTGGAGGTGGAGGTCGAAATAACCGGAGGGCTCTTTTCCATAACGGTGGTAGGCCTTCCCGATACCGCCGTCAAAGAGGCGCGCGAACGTGTGCGGGCCGCGCTGCGCGGCATAGGCGTCACACTGAAAGGGCGCATAGCGATAAATCTGGCCCCGGCCGATCTGCTCAAGGAGGGCGCTTTGCTGGACTTGGCGATGGCGATAGGTCTGGCGAGAGCTTCCGGGAGAGTCGACGTGAACGGCGACGCGATTTTTATGGGTGAACTCGCGCTTGACGGAAGGCTGCGCTGGGTGCGCGGCGCCGTGCCGGCCGCCGTGCTGGCCCGGGAGATGAAAATGCCGCTTTTCGTGCCGAGAGGGAACGAGGCCGAGGTCGCTCTGGTGGACGGAGCGGAGGCCTACGCCGTGGATACGCTGCTCGACCTGATGCTGCACCTCAGAGGCGAAAAACTTATACCGAAAATAGAGCACAGGTTTCCGAAGGAGGAAGAATTCGTCGTCGACGTGGATTTCAGCGATATAAAGGGGCAGTTCGCGGCCAAACGGGCGCTTGAAATAGCCGCCGCCGGACATCACAACCTGCTGATGACTGGTTCTCCAGGTTCCGGCAAGACGCTTCTGGCGCGCGCGCTGAAGGGCATTCTGCCTCCTCTGTCGGACGAGGAGATGATGGAGGTCCTGCTGGTCCGCAGTTCGGCTGGGCTGCCTTTCGAACAGGGGCGGAGCCGTCCCTTTCGTTCCGTCCATCATACGGCCAGTTCCGTGGCCATCTGCGGCGGAGGAGCTTCGATGCGCCCCGGGGAGATTTCTCTCGCCAACAGGGGAGTCCTCTTTCTGGACGAGTTTCCCGAGTTTTCGCGCGACGTCCTGGAAAGTCTCCGCCAACCTCTTGAGGACGGCGCCGTCACGGTAAGCCGGGCGGCCGGCAGCGTGGAGTACCCCGCGCGCGTTCTGCTCGTCACGGCCTGCAATCCCTGCCCGTGCGGATTCAGCGGGGATCCGGTCGAACCGTGCAAATGCTCGCAGGGAGAACTCGACAGGTACGGAAAGAAACTGTCGGGTCCGATACTCGACAGGATAGATCTGCATGTGGCGGTGCCCCGGCTCAGCCCGGAGGAACTCGTGTCGCTGGAGGGCTCCGGCGGCGAGGAGAGCGCCTCTGTCAGAAACAGAGTCGAGGCCGCGCGCAGGTTACAATACGAACGGTGGAATGAGTTGGGTTATCAGTGCAACGCCGAACTGCCCGAAAAAATCCTGAAACGCAATTTGAAATTGGAGAGCGACGTCAGGCCGTTTCTCGCGGAAACGATAAAAAACATCAGGCTGTCGGGCCGCGGATACTCGCGCGTGCTGCGCGTCG
>JAITAT010000122.1 GCA_031283975.1 Synergistaceae bacterium | reverse complement strand
GGTTATCTTTAAAACAATTGCGTTTTTTAAATACCCCTGATAAACTAAGACAACAAAATTTACATTAAGAGGTGAAATTAATGAAGAAACGCGCAATCGTGCTGGGTAACGGTCTTGTTGGCTCTGTGATCGCTCTCGATGTGGCGTCGGATGAAAAATACGACGTGACGGTCTGTGACGCGAACGCGGAAACTTTGAACGCGACGCGGAAAAAATCCGGCGATAAGATAACCGTTCGCTCCGACGTTGACTTTTCTTCGGAGTCTTCCATCATCAGCGCGGTCAAGGGCTTCGATATCTGCTTCGGGGCCGTTCCCGGATTTTTGGGATACAAGATGCTCGGCACGGTCATAAAGGCCGGAGTGAACATCTCCGACATATCATTCATGCCGGAGGACTTTCGCGAGCACGACGCGGCGGCAAAACGAGCCGGGGTCGTATCATACGAGGACGTCGGGGTGGCTCCAGGCGCCACGAACGTGATGATCAAGCATGGATGCAATATGCTCGACGAGGTCGAGGATGTGACCTACTTCGTAGGAGGCCTTCCCACAAAGCCCGAACCGCCTTTCAATTACAAACTCGTTTTCAGCCCGGACGACGTCATAGAGGAGTACACCCGCCCGGCCAGATGCAAAAAGAACGGAAAGATCATATCTTACGAAGCTCTCTCGGAATGTAAGGATTACGACTTAAAAATGACCGGCGTCAAACTGCCAAAAATGGAGGGCTTTCTGACGGACGGCTGCCGCACGCTGCTCGATACCATTCCGTCGCCAAACGTAGTGGAATACACCCTTCGTTATCCGGGAACCGCGAACAATCTGGCTTTCCTGCGCTCCATAGGACTTTTCAGCAATGAACCGGTCAAGGTCGGGGCGGCCGAGATAGCCCCTCGGGCTATGTTCGGCCGGCTCGCCTATCCCATGATGAAATTGCGGGACGACGAAAAAGATTTTACCTTCTTCCAAGTGTGGGTAACCGGCAAAAAAGACGGCAAAAAGTTCAGACATATCTCCAGCCTTTACGATGAAAAAGATGTGAAAAGCGGTTATCCCTCGATGTCGAGAACGACAGGCTTTACATGCGCCATAGTTGGCAGGATGATTGCCGAAGGAATGCTCACAAATCCCGGAGTCAATCCGCCCGAGGTCATCGGCGACTCCCCGGCGTCGGTGGAGTATATGATCAACGAGCTGAAACGCCGGAATGTGGTAATAACGCAGACAACCGAAAAACTCTGACACGGTCAAATTCAATCCGCCGTGGATTTGTGATGCGCAATTCCGCGGCGGCGCTTTATATATAAATATATCACTAATCCAAGGAGGAGGAGACCATGAGCGACGAGGAAACAACGACCAAGACCGGGCGCCAGCCGACAATTATGGAAGCTGTTATCGTTATCGTGATCGCCGCGTTATTCATCGGAGGCGCGGTGCAATACTGGGAAACCGACGTGCACATCGCGCTTGTGATGTCGGCGACCATCGCGTCTCTCGTAGCGATGTTCATTCTGAAATACCCCTGGGCCGTCATCGAGGAAGGCATGATGGCGTCCATAATGATGGGTATGCAGGCGATAATAATACTATTTACCGTTGGGATACTGATAGGAACGTGGCTCTTGAGCGGCGTAGTGCAGTCGATGATCTATTACGGCCTGTCGATTCTGAACCCATCCATCTTTCTCGCGGCGACACTGCTGATTACGAGTATAGTATCTCTCGCTACGGGCTCCTCGTGGGGAACAAGCGGAACCATAGGCATAGCGCTGATGGGCATAGCCGCGGGGCTTGGCGTTCCCGCTCCGGTGGCGGCCGGTTTCATAATTTCGGGGGCTTACTTCGGAGACAAGATGTCGCCGCTCTCCGACACCACTAATTTGGCTCCCGCAATGGCGGGAACGGATATATTCCAGCACATCAGGGCAATGATATGGACGACGCTTCCCACGTATATCATAGTGCTCGTGATAGCCGGCGTCTTTGGCGCAAGTTATTCGTCGGGCGATTTCGATACCGAAAAAGTCTCGGCCATCCAGCTCATGATGAAGGCTGAATTCCGAATCTCCCCTGTGGCTCTCATTCCGCCGATTTTGGTCATAGCCCTTGCCGCGTCCGGCAAACCGGCGCTGCCCAGCATTTTCTCGGGAGCTCTCGCCGGAGTGGCGCTGGGAATGTTCGAGGGAGCGTCGTTCGGAGCTATGCTCGACGTCATGCAGAACGGTTACACTCCGGTTCTGCCGGCGCAGGTAACCGAACTGGCCGAAAATCTTCCCGCGCTTGCGGAGTTGATAGCCGAAAAGGGGTTAGTGGGCCTTTCGACAGAATCCGTCCAGGAAGCGGCGGCGGTTCTGAACGAACTTCTCGCCCGCGGCGGTCTGCAATCCATGACATGGTCCAACTCCCTCGTGATGTGCGCGTTGATCTTCGGGGGAGTCCTGGATCGCTGCGGGTTCCTCGAGGTACTGCTCGGCGCGATAACGAAATACAT
>JAITAT010000095.1 GCA_031283975.1 Synergistaceae bacterium | reverse complement strand
CTGCGGATCTGGGGGGAATTTTTGCGCCCGCTGCGCGCAGGCCACTTTTCAACACAGAGAGTGTTGTTTTGCTTCCGCGCGTTAAGCGCGCGGTCAACTGGAGGAATGTCAGTGGGAGTTCTAAAGCGTTACGGAACATATCTGCCTATATCGGAAAAAACGCCCAAAGTCAATCTGGAGGAAGGAAGCACTCCCCTCGTGAGGCTCGACAGGATAGGCGACGAACTCGGCATCGAATTATGGGCCAAACTCGAAGGCTGCAATCCGTCGGGCTCGTTTAAAGACAGGGGAATGGTCCTCGCCGTCGCGAAAGCTCTTGAGGACGGGGCAAAAGCTCTGGTCTGCGCCTCGACAGGCAACACCTCGGCATCGGCCGCCGCGTACGCCGCGCACGTCGGCGTACCGTGTTATGTCCTGCTGCCTTCCGGCAAAGTCGCCCTCGGAAAATTGGCCCAAGCCCTGATCTATGGGGCGCGCGTCATCGCTGTGGACGGCAATTTCGACCGCGCCCTCGAACTGGCCCGTCAGGCGTCGGAAGCCAAAGGGTTAGCTATGGTAAATTCGGTCAACCCTTACAGGATAATTTCGCAGAAAACAGGAGCCTGGGAAATTTGCGAGTCGCTCGGGCGCGCGCCGGACCTGCATGTAATTCCGGTGGGCAACGCCGGAAACATCAGCGCTTATTGGGCAGGCTACAAAGATTTCAAGTCGCGCGGCGGGATAAAAGACCTGCCCAAAATGATAGGCATACAGGCGGAGGGCGCGGCCCCTCTCGCCACGGGCAAACCGTGCCCGAATCCCGAAACGATTGCGACGGCCATCCGTATCGGAAACCCGGTCAGCGCCAAGACCGCGATATCCGCCGTCGCCGAATCCGGAGGGTTGTTCGATACCGTGACAGACGATGAAATTTTGAAGGCGCAAAAAAACCTCGCGAGCCGCGCCGGAGTGTTTGCCGAGCCTGCTTCCTGCGCCACTCTCGCGGGTCTTGTCAAGCTGGCCCAGGCCAAAAAACTGCCGCAAGGTGCGAAAGCCGTCATCGTATTGACCGGCAACGGTCTCAAAGACCCCGATACGGCAATCGCTCAGGCCGAAACTCCGGTGAAAATCGGAGATACCTTTGAAGAGCTGTTAGAGGCGCTCTCTTAATGGACTCTTCCCTGATAAAAGTTCGCGCTCCGGCAACCAGCGCAAACCTCGGCGCCGGCTTCGACACCCTCGGCATGGCGTTGTCGCTTTACAATATAGTCACGGTTAAACAGACCCTTCCGCCGGGAGAATTCATATCCGAAGTGACCGGCGAAGGAGCGCGGGAATTGACCGACGCCAAGTCAAACCTGGTGATAAAAAGCTACCTAGACGCGTGCGGGGCGTGGAAAATCGAAAACCCGCACGGTTTTGAAATGCACTCCAACAATGTCATACCTCTGAGCCGCGGGCTTGGCAGCTCCGCCACCGCTGTGGTCACGGGAGTGCTCATAGCGAGGGAACTGAACAAAATCAAAGCGCCCGAGACGGAGATGCTTCGAGTAATGACGCGAATCGAGGGGCAACCGGACAACGTCGCGCCCTGCTTCCTTGGCGGAATGACGGTGGGCTGCTGGGACGGGAACGACTTGAAGTACGTCCGCCTGCCGTCGCTTCCGTCCGACATGTATGTCGTCGTGGCGGTGCCGGACGTGAAGGTGAAAACTTCCGACGCGCGCAATTCCCTCCCGGACGTCGTCAACTTTGGCGACGCCGTATTCAATCTCGGGCGTGCGGCGCTCATGGCGGCCGCGTGGGCGACCGGACAGTGGGATATGCTGTCGTGGGGCATGGACGACAGGCTGCATCAGCGGTATCGCGCCAAACTCTTTCCGGGCGGGGACGTCATAATGGACAGGGTTCGCTCGATACCCGGATGTCTCGGAGCGGCGATCAGCGGCTCCGGCCCCAGCGTTCTGGCGCTCTCCCGCGGCAGGCCCCGCAAACTCGCGGAGGCGATGTGCCGCACATTTTCGGAGCATGGGGTCGACTCGTTGTTCTTCGTGCTGGAGGGCAACGCCGGCGGCGCGAGAATAGAGGCGGTATTATGAGCGAAAAAACAGTCCGCACGGCGGTTCTCAAGTTCGGCGGAAGTTCCGTAGCCGGCGCCGAGCGCATGAAGGAAGTCGCGCAGATAATAAAAAGCTATCTCGATAAAGGATACAAAATAGCCGCCATAGTTTCGGCTATGGGCAACACGACAAATGAATTGCTGGCGTTGGCGGGGGACGTGACCGACGAACTGAACGGCAGGGAAATAGACCAGTTGCTGGCGACCGGAGAGCAGCAGAGCATCGCGCTCCTGGCCCTCGCGCTGAAACACGAAGGCATCCCAGCGCAATCTTTCACGGCCGCTCAGGCGGGGTTTTACGCGAACGGATTTCCCACGGAGGGAAGGATATACAGAGTAAACCCCAAAGCCGTCACGGACGCCATGGAAAAAGGGTTAGTGGCTGTAGTGGCCGGATTTCAAGCAATCACCGACGACGGAGACGTGATTACGCTGGGCCGGGGCGGCTCGGACCTTTCCGCGGTGGCCCTCGCGGCTTCCGTCGAGGGGGAATGTCATATCTTGAAGGATGTTCCGGGAGTCATGTCCGCGGATCCTAAAATAGCGCGGCTTCCGATAAAATTGAATTATCTCTCGTATCAGGAATGTATGGAACTGTCGTCGCTCGGCGCTAAAATGCTCCAGGCGCGCAGCGTAGAGGTGGCCGCCAGATACGAGGTGCCGCTCTACGTGGCTTCGAGCTTTACGAAAGAGGAGGGAACCTGGATTGTGAAAAATATTCCGGTGAGCGAAGGGCTTGTTATCAAGGCCGTTGTCCACGATCTGAAAGTGGCGAAAGTAGTCCTGATGGGCGTTCCTGACGTGCCCGGCGTGGCCGGCCGTCTTTTTACGAACCTTGCGGAACGCGGAATCGGAGCGGAGATGATCATACAGAACAACATGAGGGGCGGCTTGAACGACATCGGCTTTCTTGTGAGGAAGGAAAATCTCGACGGGACCATCGACGTGTGCCGTAATTTCAGCCGAGACGTGGACGCGCAGGGGGTTTCCTTCAACACCGAGATAGCGCGGGTCTCCATCGTCGGCGCCGGAATCGCCAACCATCCCGATATACCGCCCCGAATGTTTACCGTGCTCGCGAAAGAAGGAATAAATATCGACATGATAGCGTCAACGGCTCTCGCCGTGACGTGCGTGGTGGCCGCGACGAGGGTGGAGGACGCGGCGCGCGCCCTGCACGAACACTTTATAGAGGAAGGGGCCATATAAATGAAAATCGCGGTTCTTGGGGCAACCGGTCTGGTGGGACGGGAAATGCTCAAGGTGTTGGAACAGAGAAATTTTCCGGTCGGCGAACTGATACTTCTCGCTTCGGAACGGTCGGCGGGAAAGACGATAGAGTTCGGCGGGGCGTCGCATACGGTTCACGCGGTGAGCGACGATTATTTCAAGGGCGTCGACGCGGCGCTGTTCTCAGCCGGCGGAAGCGTGTCGAGACGATGGGCGCCCGTAGCCGCCGCGGCCGGAGCCGTGGTGATTGACAACAGTTCCGCGTGGCGTATGGATCCCGCGGTCCCGCTTGTTGT
>JAITAT010000103.1 GCA_031283975.1 Synergistaceae bacterium | reverse complement strand
GCTCCGTGGTGAATCCGATCCGGGTGATAGCCGAAAAGACCGGCGAATTTACGCGAAGGGTGAACGATGGAAAATTTGAGGAACTGCGGGTCGGTTCTAACGACGAGATCGGAGATTTGGCCGTCTTCATAAACAGGATGTTTGAAGAAATTCGCGACTTTGCCTCGCGGCTCGCCGAAGAGACGGCGCGGCGCGAACGGGCGCAAAGCGAGCTGGACATGGCGAGGACCATTCAGGAAGGCGTCCTGCCTAAGGAGTTTCCCCCGTTCAGGGATTTTCTCGGAGCGGAGGTTTTCGCGAGCATGAATCCGGCGAAGGACGTCGGAGGCGATTTCTACGACTTCTTCATCGTCGGCGGGAACAATATAGCCGTCGCGATAGCGGACACATCGGGCAAGGGCGTTCCGGCGGCCCTTTTCATGATGGTGGCCAGGACTCTGATAAAAAACCGGGCGCTCTCCGGCGACGAGCCCCACGAACTCTTGGAAAACGTGAATCGGCAGCTTTGCCGGGACAATGAGGCCGGCATGTTCGTAACAGCCTTCATTGGAATTTTCGATACGAAACTCAAAACACTGAAATACGCTAACGCGGGGCACAACCCGCCGATCATTCTGCGCGGTGGGCAGGCCGAATGGCTGCCGGTCAAGCCCGGTATGGCGCTTGGATGGACGGATAACATCAAGTTCGCCGCGCAGGAGACGGAGTTTGGGGACGAGGATCTTTTGCTTCTCTATACCGACGGAGTCACCGAGGCGATGAACGACAGCGGCGAGATGTTTGACGAAAAACGTCTTATGAAACTCATGACCGGCATTGCCCGCGGTGGGGCGGAAATGAGCGCGAAAGACGTGGTGGAAGCCGTCAACGCGGCCGTCCGTAATTTCGCGGGCAGCGCGGAACAGACGGACGACGTGACGGTTCTGGCTCTTCGCGAAAACGTCTGACGAAGCGCGTATCGCGCGGACTATTCGTAATCATCGGATATATAGTGAATCAAAATAAAAAGCCTGAAGTTAAAATAGCTAAAAACAAGATTTTAACTCTATTCAAAGGGTGTCTACCGTTCTGTTTTTTAAAGTTGATTCACTATATCTAAAGGCGGCAAGGAGTGAATTTATATTATGGAAATCAATGTAAGCAAAGAGGGCGGCGCGGTCATGGTTGAAATGTCGGGCAATCTCGATTCGATAGGCTCCGGGGAACTGCAGGCGGTGATAAAAGAAATTTGAGCGGACGCGCCCGAAGCCGACCTCGCGCTCGACTTTGCCTCCGTGGAATTCATGAGCAGCGCGGGATTGCGGGTGCTTCTCCTGGCGATGAAGAAAATTTCGTCCGCCGGGCATTCGATGAAATTATTGAATGTGAACGAGCCAATAAGAAAAATCTTCTCCATGACCGGATTCTCGGCGGTATTCGATATCGTCTGAATTAAATCTCCTGAAAGAGGGAAATGGACGTGCGTAAAAACAATTTAGCGAGAGCGATATTTGCCTGCGACGCACACGCTATGCCCGCTTTCGAAGCGAGGGGCAAAAAACGCTTCAAAGGCTTCGAGCCGCTCGCCCTTTCGACAAAGCCGATATACGACGAATATGCCGGAAGGCTCATGGAGCCCCTATCGTCGCCGCTCTACTTCCAAAGCCTTTACGCGTGGAATTTCACCTCTGTCAACAAGTATAAAATACTTTACAACCATCTGTGCATTGTCGCGCACGACACAATACATGACGATACGTTCGCGTTTCCCCCAATCGGCGATTGCCGCCCGGAAACGTTTTCAAAAGCTGTCGGCGCCGTTTGCGAGGAATTCGCCCACGAGGGGTTGGATTGCGTATTCAAGGAGACGCCGGACTTTATGCTGCCGTATTTTTCCTCCCTGCCACGCTGCGAGGCCGACATAAGCCATGACGCTGATTGGAGCGATTACGTATTCACAAGGGAAGCGTTCGCCGCGGGGATCGGCAAAAACTCTTCCAGAGAGGCGATCCGCAGCTTCGAGAGGAAGCGGCGGCCCGTCGTTCGCGTCCTTTCTTCGTCTGACACGGGCAATGTCGCCGCCATCACGGAGATGAACTATTGCGTCGAACGGGATTGCGCGGAGTGCTTCTGCGGGTGCGAGGCCGAGGTCGCTCGCCGCCTGGTCGGCGCTTATGACGAGCTTGAATTGAACGGGATCGTGATCGAGTCCGATGACGACCCTCTGGCGTTTGGAATAACATGCTTTCAGAAACATACGATTCATTTCATCTCGAAGAAGGCCCGGCGAAGCGTCAGAGGGCTCAACGAATTTCTCAACGCCGAACTGATGGGACGTTTCGGTCGCTGGTGCGAGTCCGTGAACTACTCCGACGACATGGGGAACGCGGGGCTTAGATTCTATAAAAGCAGGCTGGGCGCCTACGTCCTCTCTCACAGGAACACCATCAGGCTGAGATTTAGGGAAGGCGGCGAGGTTCTATGATACTGGATATCCCGCTCGAAAAAGCGATAGCCGATTTCCCGGAGCTTGGTTTCTACGCGGAAAGTTCTTATTTCCAGGATGCCCAAGCCGTCGCTTTTTGCGAAAGCGATGGGGCGAAAGCGTTGGCGCTTGCCATTTTCAGGCGCTCAGACCGCGGTTGCGATATTCTCGACATACGCGACATACGTCCGGAAGGCGACGATAAACGCTGCGGGGAATTGCTCGGCGCGTTGGTTTCCCGGGCGAGGGAATTCGGTCTCTCGATCTCGCTGCGATTTTTCGAGGAGCGCCCGGATTATGAAACGCTCTGCCGCGCGGCCTCAGGCGCTGGGTTCATAAAGCTCCCCGGGCTGTATTCCGCCATAAGTCACGCGGATGAGGCAATGGGAAAGCGATGGGAAGACTTCAAGAAGAAACGGGGCCGTTTCTTCGAGCGCCTTGCCGCGAAAGGTTACCGGAACATCCCGCTGACGGATATAACCGCTTCGGAGCGCGCCGCGATTTACGGCGAGATAAAAAAAGAATACAACTACGACGCCGAGGCGGCGGCGCGCAAAATACCGGCTGACGAGGAAAATTGTTTTTTCGCTTTCCGAGCCTCGCACCTCGCGGCGTTCTGTTTCGTGCTGCGTCCGTCGCCCACGCAAATGATCTTCGACTTTGGCGGCGCGGATCGAAGGGAAAGGCACCGCGGCGTTTTTCTGATGCCGCTCTCCGCGTTCATAAGCAAAACCTACAGATACCCGGAGACACAGACAATAATCTATCTGTTCCACGAAAACAACGCGGAAATGGTCAATTTGGCGCGGCATACTCTTTCCGTAGTCATCGATTCCGCGAAGTACAAGGCGAACTTCTTCTACTCGCCGCAGGGCGGCGCTGCTCAAGATGAGAGATATGGGTGAACGCATGGAATATGACGATGTGTTTCGTTTCGGGGAAACCCTGATCAATTGCATGAACAACATTTGCAAGACGCCGATTACGCTGATGAGCGCGCCGGTCGGCTACGGAAAGACGACGGCGCTGCGCGAGTTTTTCATGAGAACCAACGCCAACTACCGCATCATCAGTCTTGGCGGCGATTGCGCCATAAATACATTCTGGGATTCGCTGCGCGAGACGCTCTCGCATTGCGCATCCGACGGCGGGGACATAACCGCCGTTCGGATATCCGAAAATTTCCCCCTGGAACCCGGCGCTGTTTCCCAAGCTCTCGCGGCGATAAGCCGGATGGCTTTCCCGCGTAAAACAGTCGTCATTTTTGACGATTTCCATAATATGGCGTTCCCGGAAGCATTCGCATTTCTGTGCGCTCTCGCCAGGATGGCCATATCGAACCTTCACCTGGTTGTCAGCTCCCGTTGGGGCGTTTCAGGGGCTAACGACATTTTGCTCGCGGG
>JAITAT010000001.1 GCA_031283975.1 Synergistaceae bacterium | reverse complement strand
CTCCTCGCAGACAAAACAGGCCCTCGAAAACGTGTGCGCGCTTTTGAAGTCGCAGGGACTCTCTCTCTCGGATGTGGTGAAGACCATGGTTTTTCTGTCCGACATCGGTGATTTCAAAGCCTTTAACGAAGTCTACGGCGGATATTTCGCCTCCGACCCTCCGGCGCGCTCCTGCGTCGCGGCGGCCGGACTGCCGAAAGACGCCAGAGTCGAGGTAGAAGTCATAGCCCACAGGTGACGGGGAAATAAGTTCATTCCGGCGTCTCCGCCTTCAAACAGGGCGGAGACGCTTTTGATGTTTCGAGGAGGTTTCGAGGATGGCGCGCAATTTCTCCGACGCCGATGTAGCCATTGGCGAAATTCGTGTTAAAATGTTCGGGCGGAATAGTTGGGATAAAATGATAGGAGGGTTTTTTTTGAGTCGAATATTTGGCGTCATGACGGCGTTATTGCTGCCCGCGGCGGGGTTTGCGGCGGAAGAGGGCGGGGGGACGGCGCCTGCCACGAGGGAAAGCATAACCGGAATGGCTCTCCCCATCGTTCTTTTCATAGTGATTTTTTACTTCCTGATGTATCGCCCACAGAAGAAAAAACAGCAGCAGCACGATAAGATGATCTCGTCCATAGGCAGGGGAGACACTGTGGTGACGGCCGGCGGTTTTTTGGGGAAGATCTGCGAGGTTCTGGACGATTCTTACATAATCGAACTGGCCGATGGCGTGAGGGCCCGGATTTTGAAAAGTTCCGTCTCCTCCAGGCGCGAAGGCGGAGACGACAAACTGAAACCTCGCAGACTCAAGAAAAAAAAGCGCGAGAGGGCTGTTGACGCCGAGGCGGACAAGAATAAGGAAACCTCGGCGGCGGACGGCGATTCGCCGAAACCTCAGGAGGACGGCGTTTCTATGGAGGAAAACGCGGTTTTGCTGGAATCCCCCGAAACCGTTTCGGGCGAGAGCAAAACCTCTTCCGATTCCACAAATTGAGCCGCGGCCGGGAAGCGTGTAATCTATGCTGAAAAAAGACAAGATCAGGCTTGCGATTATCATAGTAGTGTTCATTGCGGCGGCGGCGGTCGTTTTCCCGATACAAGAACGCGTCAAACTGGGACTCGATCTCAAGGGAGGAGTCCATATCGTCCTCCTCGCGAAAGGACTCTCCGGAAACACATTTGAGGAGGACAGCATAGAACGGCTGATAACCGTGCTCCGTAACAGAGTGGATCAGTACGGCGTCACCGAGCCTCAGATACAGCGCGAAGGCATGGATCGCGTCGCGGTGGACTTGCCCGGCGTCGACGATCCCGCCGCGGCGCTCGAACTCATAGGGCGCACAGCCGTTTTGCAGTTCAGACAGGTCGTGGAGGCCGGCCCTACGCCGCCGCCGAAGGTCGAGCGCCGAAATTATTCCACCGAGGAAGCGTACAACAGGGCGGTATCAAATTGGAACGGGCTGATGTACACTTTCGAGCGCAGCCAGGTTTCGTTCGATCAGAGCGCGAAAGACAACCCGTCCCTCTTTCCAGCTCGCGACGAGGACAACAGGCGGTATCTTCTGGGAGAAATTTACGTCACCGGCCAGGATCTCAGTAACGCAGCCATGACCCGTGACGAACTGGGCAAGGCCGCCGTGGCGATAAGCTTCAACCGGGAAGGCGCCGCCGCTTTTGAAAAAGCGACCGCGGCCAACATACAGAAACAGATAGCTATAGTGCTCGACGACATGGTGATATCGGCTCCGGTCGTGCAGACCAAAATAAGCGGCGAGGGAAGGATAACGGGGAATTTCACCGATTCCGAGGCATCCCGTCTCTCCATCATGCTGAGGGCCGGCGCTCTGCCCGTCGAGGTCGAAGTCATAGAGAACAGATCGGTCGGACCGACGCTGGGCGAGGACTCGATACGCTCCGGCGTGCGCTCCGGTCTCATAGGCGCGGGTCTCGTCGCCGTCTTTATGCTCGTCTATTACGGCACTCTGGGTATCGCGGCCGATGTGGCGCTCGGCACGGCGATGCTGATCCTCATGGCCGCCGTCATCCTGCTTCGGGCGACGTTGACCCTGCCGGGCATCGGAGGCGTGATCCTCACCATAGGAATGGCCGTCGACGGCAACATTCTCATATATGAACGCATGAAGGAGGAATACCGTTCCGGCAAGACCATCATGGCCGCTCTCGATTCCGGTTTCCGGAAAGCGCTCGTCGTCATACTCGATTCCAACGTCACCACTCTTATAGCCGCGGGAGTGCTGTTTTATTTCGGTTCGGGTCCCATACGCGGTTTCGCGGTCACTCTGAGTCTCGGCGTGCTCGCCGCGATGTTCGGAAATATCGTCGTCACGCGGGCTCTGCTTCAGATACTGCTGCGTTCAAAAAAGAATCTGGTTCTGTAGGCGGTGGTTTGAATGACTCTTTTTGATGCTTCAAAACTGAATCTCTCTTTGATGAAATACCGAAAGTTCGCGATGATACTGTCGATTGCGGCGATCATCGTGAGTCTCGTCTCCCTGTCGGTAAAGGGAGTGAATTACAGCGTAGACTTTTCCGGTGGGGTCGCCCTTCAACTGGCGTTCGACCCTCCCCCGGAGGATGTCGGCGAAATAAGGAACGTTCTCGCCGATATAGGGCATAGCCAGGCCACGATACAGGCTTACGACGACGGAAGCATCCTCATCCGTTATCAGGACTCCACCGCCGCCGCGCAGCGCAGTATATTGGAGGCGCTGCGGGACAGATTCGGCGAAGTGACCGTGCGAAAAATCGACAACGTCGGCCCGGTGGTCGGGCAGGAACTGCGCAGGCAGGCGGCTGTGGCAATCAGCCTTTCGATACTCGCCATACTCGCGTACATGGCCGTCCGTTTCCGTTTCCGTTTCGGCGTGGCCGCGGTAGCTGCCCTCATTCACGACTCCATAATAATGCTCGGCGCTTACAGCCTTACCGGGCGCGAGATATCCACGTCCTTCATAGCGGCCATCCTTACCGTTATAGGCTATTCGCTCAACGACACCATAGTCGTCATGGATCGAGTCCGCGAGAACTGGAACAAACTGCACAGGGACGGTATCGTGACGCTCGTGAATGACTCGGTGAACCAGACCATGTCACGCACTATAAACACGTCGCTTACGACGCTGCTGCCGGTGCTGACGATGTTTTTTCTCGGCGGAGAGGTGATATCGAACCTCGCTTTCGCCTTTCTGATAGGCATAGTGGTGGGAACATACAGCTCAATATACATAGCGAGTTCGATCGTGGTCGAGTGGTATCTGCGAAAACCGGTGAGAAGCTGACGGAATCCTTAATTTCGCCTTTTGAACCGAACGATAGTGACGCCGAAGCCGCCCTCCCCCTCTCCGCCGAGCCTGTAGCCGTCGACGTAAGGCAGGTGTTTGCAAAGCACCTGCACCTCGCGTCTCAAAATCCCCTCGCCTCTGCCGTGAATGACGGACACCTCCCCATAACCGGCGCAGTACGCTCGGTCGAGGTAAAGCGTGACCATAGGCATGGCTTCGGTTATAGTCATGCCGCGTATCATTATGGACGAGGGCACTCCGGTTGGCGGAGGGGGAACCGTTATTTTGACGCGGCTTCCGTCCTCGGCGGAGAGCGTTATGCCGCCTTTGCGCTCCGAACGGGCGGCTTTCCCCGCCGATTTCTTCTCATCGCCCGAGGCGCGGCGAAGCAGTTTCAGCGGCATTTCCATCCTGGCGACCCCGGAAATCACCACGGCTGTGTCATGTCGTATTTCGATGATGGTTCCGATTGAGGATGTACCGGCAACGACGACGGTCTCTCCTGTTTCGAGAGGTTTTGAGTCGATAGCGAAGCGGTGTTCGAGACGTTCATCCTCTCTGTGTTCCGTTTGTTTTCTGATTTTGTCGAAATGCTTTTTTGCCTTGCCGAGATGCCTGTCAGCGTCCGGTCTCGCCGATGTTTCCATCGTTTTTATGAGGGATTTGGCGGTCTTCTCGGCGTTTTCCACAATACCGAGCGCTTTTTTGTCCGCTTCTTCGAGGAGTTTATCCTTCCTGTCCGCCAACGCGCGCAGTTCGGTCTCGTATTCCGCCTTTGTGCGCTCTATCTCCGCGCGAGTCCTTTCCAGCGTCTCGCTTTCTCTCTCCATGGCGGTGCGCTTTTCCTGAAGCTCGCCGATTATCTCCTCCATCGACACTTCTTTGTTCTGCAGCGCGTCATAAGCTCTGTTCAAGACATGCTTCGGCATTCCGAGTTTTTCGGCTATCAGGAGAGCGTTGCTGCGCCCAGGGATACCTATCAAAAGGCGATACGAGGGCGACAGGGTATTTATGTCGAACTCCACGGACGCCGATTCGACGCCCTGGCATGTGAGAGCGTACCTCTTTATCGGGTTGTGATGGGTGGTCGCGAGTACGAGCGATTTTTTCCGGCGCAGTTCGTCGAGTACCGCTATACCCAATGCCGCGCCTTCGTCCGGATCGGTCCCTGCCCCCAGTTCGTCGAGCAGTATCAGGGAATTCCCGGCGGCGGCGTCGAGGATCTTCATGGTCTGCGAAATATGAGCGCTGAACGTGGAAAGACTCTGCTCGATGCTCTGTTCGTCGCCGATATCGCACCGTATATCTCCGATGTTGCCCAGAACGGACTCCTCTCCCGCGGGAATCGGGAAACCGTACCACCCGAGACAGACGCAGACTCCCGCCGTCTTGAGCGCCACCGTTTTGCCGCCCGTATTCGGCCCGGTCACCACGAGGATTCGAAAATTTTCACCGCAGAATATATCTATTGGTACGGCGCATTCGCGCAGCAGGGGATGTTTCGCGCGCCTGAAATCGAATACTGAGGCGTTTGAAAAGATAGGGACGCGCCACTTATCCCGCCGGACTTTTTCGGACAGCGCGTAAAAGAGGTCCGTCAGTCCGAGCGCCCGTTCGGCTTCGATGATCGCTCCGGCGCGCTCCATTATCCGCCCGGTGAGTTTGCGGAATATGCGCCGCTCCTCCGTGTTCTCGTCGTCCGAGAGAATAGCGTGTTCGTTATTCAGTTCTATCAGAGAATGCGGTTCCATGTAGACGCTGTTTCCCGAACCGGACCGCTCCATCACCAGACCCGGAAAATTCGGCGCGGCGTCGGCCCTGACGAGTACGGCGTGCCGCCCATTCCGCAGCGACAACACCCGTTCCTGAAGCATGCCAGCCACTGACGGATCCGACAGGATGTTCTGCCCTTTGCTTTTTATCTGAGTCCTGACGCGCCGCACACCCTCCCGTATGCGTCTCAGGCGATCGGATGCCGCGTCGCGAAGATAACCATCGTCCTCTATGACGGACAGAGCTTCTTTTTCGCGGGAAAAGTCGTGCAGGTTCTTCAATATCAGCGAAAAGACCGGCCATTCCGTTCGCGCGCCCGAGAGAGCCTCTTTCAGGCTTTCGGCCCCCTGTATGAGACGGTGGATGAGCAGCAACTCCGTACCCAGCAACATGCCCGACTCCCGAGCGTCATCTATGAGATATCCGACGGAGGATAGCTTGTGATTCCACGGAAGCTCCCCGCGTTTATCCCTG
>JAITAT010000217.1 GCA_031283975.1 Synergistaceae bacterium | reverse complement strand
TCAAATCAAATCTCTTTTTTTCCCATTTTAAAAATGTGTTAAACTTGATATCGGCGCCGTTGTAATGGGCGGCGCATACCGGGCTATGAGCAACGGGCTTCGGAACCGACCGGGTGGAGGCGGATTATTTGAACAAAGGCGCGCTGATGATACAGGGAACCGCTTCAAATGCCGGAAAATCTCTCGTAGCGGCGGGACTGTGCCGTTATTTTACGCGGCGGGGGCTCCGCGTATTGCCGTTCAAGCCTCAGAATATGTCGAACAACGCGGCCATAACCGCCGACGGCGGCGAAATAGGCCGCGCTCAGGCGCTTCAAGCCCGGGCCTGCGACGCCGAACCCGTATCCGACATGAACCCGGTCCTGTTGAAACCGGAATCCGACAATGGGAGCCAGATTGTGGTTCAAGGCCACGCGCGAGCCACCATGAGCGCGGCCGATTATCTGTCGTACAAAAAGACCCTGATGCCGTCCGTTATGGAGAGCTTCGGCCGGCTGCGTTCGGCATCCGACCTCGTGATAGTCGAGGGCGCTGGCAGCATCTCCGAAGTGAATCTGCGCGACGGCGATATATCGAATATGGGCTTCGCCGTGGAAGCCCGCGTTCCGGTGGCGCTCGTCGCTGATATAGACCGCGGCGGGGCTCTGGCGTCGGTCGTGGGGTCGTGGCATCTCCTTCCGGATGATGAGCGCCGTCTGCTGCGCGGCTATATAATGAACAAGTTCCGCGGCGATTACAAAGTCCTGGAACCGGCCCTAAATATCATTGACAGCCGAACCGGGCTCCAGTGCATGGGCGTGCTTCAATGGTTCGCGGACGCGTCCGTATTCCCCGCCGAGGATTCGATGGCCATTACCGCGGCGATCCCGCCCTCTCAAGGGAAGCGCGATTGTTCCGGGAGGAACGGTAAAATAAAAATCTATGTCCTATCGCTGTCGCGGATATCGAATTTCGACGACTTCGATCCTCTGGCCGCCGAGGACGACGTGGACCTCGCCTATGTCCCGCCGGGTTCGGCTATACCGGGCGACGGAGATATCGTCATCATTCCCGGTACGAAATCGACTATAGGCGATCTCGATTTTCTGAGGGCTCGGGGCTGGGACGTCGATATCGCGGCGCACCTTCGCAGGGGCGGCAGCGTGTTGGGCGTGTGCGGAGGATATCAGATGCTGGGCAGGGAGATCGCCGATCCTTGCGCCGTGGAAAACCCGGAGCCCAGGACAGTTCCCGGCCTTGGCCTGCTCGACGTAGCGACAGTCATGGAGCCGCGCAAAACGCTGCGCCGTTTTACGGCGCGCACGCGGCACGGCGACGACGTGACCGGGTACGAGATACACATGGGATCTACGCGCGGCCCCGGAACGGACAGACCGATGCTGACGCTCGACGGCGTGCCGGAAGGCGCGCGGAGCGAGGACGAACGCGTGGAGGGCTGTTATATACACGGGCTCTTCACCAGCGACGCGTACAGGGCGAGGTTTTTGTCGGTTTTTCGCGGCGGGGCAGGCGGCGAAAAACGTCAGGCGTATTGGAAAAAGATCGACTGCGCGCTCGACGGGCTGGCCGATCATATCGAAAAACACCTGGACACGGGAAAACTGGCCGCGATCGCGGGAATAGAGATTTGAGTGAATCGTCGGCGCCGCTCGTCACGATGAGCGGCATAGATAAGATTTTTTTTGACAAGTACGCCAACAGGGGAGTCGATTTCGAGCTCGAAAGAGGCGAGACGCACGCCTTGCTGGGCGAAAACGGAGCGGGTAAAACCACGCTGATGAACGTCCTCGCCGGAATTTATAATCCCGACGCGGGCAGGATATATATCGAGGGCCAAGAGGCGCGTTTCGCGTCGCCGAAGGACGCCATCGCCTCGGGAATAGGAATGGTTCACCAGCACTTCATGCTCATTCCGGCCTTTACCGTTTGGGAAAATATGATACTCGGGATGGACAGCGTTCCTTTTGTCATAGACAAACGAAACGTGACGGCGAAGATTACGGAGCTGTCGGAGCGTTACTCGCTGCCGGTTGATCCCGGGGCCAAGGTTTCGACGTTGTCCATCGGCGAGCGCCAGCGCGTCGAGCTGCTTAAAATGCTCTACCGTGAGGCAAAAGTCCTCATTCTGGACGAACCAACCTCCGTACTGACTCCGCGGGAGACGCTCGATTTTTTCTCCACGCTTCGCAGAATGACCGCCGCTGGGCACGGCATCGTCCTCATATCTCATAAGATAGAGGAGGTATTGAGCATAGCCGACCGCATGACCGTCCTGCGGCGCGGAGAACGCGCCGCCACGGTGAAATCCGGCGAGACGCGGAAAGAAACCCTGGTTCGGATGATGATGGGGCACAATCCTGAAAATTTGAGAAGAAAACGCGCGAGGTTTGGACAGACGGTGCTGTCGTGCGAAAATCTGTCCGCGCGCGGCGACCGCGGCGCGATATCTCTGCGCGGCGTCTCTTTCGATCTGAAGGAAGGTGAGATACTCGGCGTGGCCGGGGTCGCCGGCAACGCGCAGGACGAACTGTGCGAGACGCTCGCCGGCCTTCGCAGCCCGGATTCCGGCAAGATAATCCTGCGCGGCGAAAATGTCGCGGGCATGGGGCCACGGGAATTCATCGAGCGCGGGGTGAGCTACATACCTGTCGATCGCACACGCACGGGACTCGTTCCCAACATGAATATGCGGGAGAACATAGCGCTCAAAAAATATTGGAGAAAACCGGCGGCGCGCGGAAAATTCATGCTGGATTGGAATTTTCTGGACGATCTCACGCGTTCTCTCGCGGAAGCTTACAGCATTCAGACCATTCCGGCGGAGTCTCCCGTCCGCGCGCTGTCCGGCGGCAACCTGCAAAAGTTGATGCTTGCACGCGAACTCTCCGACAAGCCCTCCGTGATACTCGCCATGCATCCGGTATGGGGGCTCGACGTTGGCGCGGCCGGGTTCGTCCGGGAGCGCATGATGGAAGAGCGGGGCAGGGGCGCCGGGATACTCTTCGTATCAGATGATCTCGATGATCTTTTCGAGATGTCCGACAGGATAATGACCATATTTGAGGGGCGAATCATGGGCATTGCCGATAACCCCTCCGATTTTTCCAGGGAACGGATAGGGCTTCTGATGGCCGGTATGGCGGTATGAGAGTCTGGCGTCTGGAGCCGAGAGCGAGAACTCCCGCGATTTTGGGTCCGCTTGTCGCGGCCCTGTCGCTGGCGGCCGCTCTTGTCATCGGCGGAGTACTGATGGCAATCATGGATGTCAATCCCTTTGCGGCCTATTATGAGATATTGCGCGGCTCTCTGGGCAGTTGGTACGGTTTCAGCGAGACGGTGGTCAAAGCGATTCCTATAACGCTATCCGCCCTCGCGTGCGTGCTGCCGTTCAGGGCCGCGGTGTGGAATATCGGAGTGGAAGGGCAGCTCGTCATGGGCGCGCTCGCTTCGGTCGCGTTCGTGCGGTATTGTCCCGAAAGCGGTTCCGTCGCCATGATCGCCGGCATGTCGCTGGCTTCTGCGGCGGCCGGGGGAATATGGAGCGCGATACCGGGATTTTTGAGGGGAAAATGGGGCGTCAATGAGATAATATCGACTCTGATGTTGAACTACGTTGCGCTCTGCCTGATGGATTTTTTGCTCTACGGCGCGTGGAAAGACCCCATGAGCATGGGGTTTCCCATGACCGCTCCATTCCCGCCAAGCGCGAGATTATGGGCGTTCGGGGGGACTAGGCTGCACGGAGGACTCATTCTGGCTCTGGTACTGCCGGTTGCCGCGTGGTTCGTGCTGCGGCGTTCAAAGTGGGGATTCGAGATAAAGGTAATCGGGGAAAATGTCAGAGCGGCAAGATATGCCGGAATTGACGTAACGAAAAATATCGTTATGGCAATGTTCGTCTCCGGGGTAATCGCGGGACTGTGCGGAATGAGCGAGATAGCCGGGCTTCATGGCAGACTGAGCCGCGGATTCTCCGTGGGATACGGTTTCACCGGCGTGATTGTGGCGTGGATGTCGGGCTTGAACGTGCTGGCATTGCCTTTCACCGCGTTTCTCATGGGAATGCTTCTCGTGGGAGGCGAGACTCTCCAGGTGGTGATGTCGCTGCCGCTGTCGAGCGTGCAGGTGATCCAGGGCCTCATGCTTTTCTGCGTGCTGGGCGGCGAAGTATTCCGCGATTACAGGCTGCGCGGCCCGCGCGCGGCGGGATCGAAAGAGGCCGAGTGATGGATATGCTGATATCCATCCTCGCGGCGGCTGTGCGAAGCGGGACTCCGGTGCTTTATTCCGTCGCGGGGGAGATGTTGACGGAGCGTTCCGGGGTGATGAACCTGGGCCTCGAAGGAATAATGCTTCTGGGCGCTTTCGCCGGTTTTTCGGTGACTCAGAGCACCGGCGATCCGGCTATCGGTTTGGCCGCTTCTTTCCTCTCAGGCGCGCTGGTGACGGTAATTCACGCGTTTTTATGCGTCACTATAGGAGCGAATCAGGTGGTGAGCGGATTGGCCATGTCCCTGTTCGGGGGAGGAATGAGCGCCATGCTGGGGAGAAATCACATAGGAGAGACCATCAAAGGGCTCATGCCGTTCAAATTTCCCGTCTTGGGCAGTATCCCGCTGATCGGGCCGGTGTTTTTCAGGCACGACGTTCTGGTTTACGCGTCATACGTCCTCGTGGCCGCGATGTGTTTTTTCATATTCAGGACGAGACCCGGCATGAACCTCAGAGCGATAGTTGAGAATCCCAGAGCCGCAGACGCCATGGGTCTTTCGGTGCGGCGGGCCAGGTATTTTTATACGCTCTTAGGGGGCGGGCTGTCCGGGCTTGCCGGGGGATATCTGTCGGTGGTGTACGCGCAGATGTGGGTCGAAGGCATGACCGCCGGCCGCGGATGGATTGCCGTCGCCCTCGTCATATTCGGGATATGGCATCCTCTCAGGGGAATGCTGGGCTGTTACCTGTTCGGCGGCATAGACGCCCTGCAAATGAGAATTCAGGCGGCGGGAACCAGCGTACCCGCCCCGCTTCTCATGATGCTGCCGTATCTCACGACGCTCTGCGTCCTGACCTTCATATCCATACGCAAACGCTCCGGCGCGCTGCCGGGCGCTCCGGCTTCCCTCGGTGTCCCGTTCCGCCGCGAGGAACGCGACTGACGCGCGATTGAATGTCAATTTTATGAAACGGCCGTGTCGGGCGGTTTCTTCCGGCGCGTCTCCCCCATAAGTTGTGAGTTCCCCAAGAATCAGTCTGTTGTCTGCCGCCCAGGCGCTCACGATCCGCGCTGATTATTACAAGAATCCCGGCTTTAGATTCTGAAGCCAGGTTTGTCACCGTTCTGTCTTTTTCTTTGTATGGTGTGCGGTTGGACGTCGGCCAGCGAAAGTATCTGGCTCGCGAGCGACGAAATGTCCTCGCGGAGTTTGAATATGCAGTCGGTTATTTCACCCTGTTCCCTCACGATGTCTTCCGCCATGGCTTTGCAAGAGGGTCTGCCGCACGCTCCGCAGTCGATGTGCGGCATTTCCGCGAAGATGGATTTCATTTGTTTCATCCTGCTCATAGCCTCGGACAGGTCGGACGACAAAGGCAGGCGCTGTTTGGAGGGTATCGGTTCGCGGGTGCGCCATATCTTTTGCATGGAATGGAGTTCTTCGAGTTCGGCTTGATATTTGGGCGGCAACTGCCACTCCGTCTCGATGTGCCT
>JAITAT010000190.1 GCA_031283975.1 Synergistaceae bacterium | reverse complement strand
CTATGCATTCGATGTCGGCGGCCGAAGCATGCGCTTTTTCCAAGACGTTTTTGCACATCTGAACCGCCTTGTCGTAAATTTCCTCGGCGTCATGCTCCACCTTGTCCTCCGCCGGAGTGTACTGCGTGAACTCGATATAGCTTTCCGCGGCGATCTTGAAATCTTTGTCAAATAAAAGAGCCCTCGTTCCGGTCGTTCCCTCGTCGATAACCATGACATACTTCTTCATGACCAAACCTCCCTCGAATATGATATTCTTGTGAATTTATGGGGAAAGATGTATATTTTATAGTAATTTTTTAACATATTTATGTGGTATGTAGTATATATTCGCCTGATGACTGTGTCAATGAATGAATCGTAAATCGCAAGACCCGCGCGATTGACAAATGCGATAACACACGGTATATTTCAACTTTAACAGCAGTTTGCCAAATACGTGAATGCGGTTTCAATTTATATGAGAAAGGAGATAATGCGTGAAAAGATCACGTATTTTGTAGGTTTAGAATTGATGGCGCTGTTGTTTTAAGGCATTCATCCTGACTAAATAATACGCAGGGGAGGTTTTGGAATGGCTGAAATTAAGCAAAGCTCTGATCAATTTACGAGCAGATGGGGACTTTTATGTACGGTTCTCGGAATGGCCGTTGGCACGGGAAACATCTGGCGTTTCCCGCGCGAGGTCGCGGCTATGAGGGGCGGAGCGTTTATCATCGCGACATTTATTGCTATCATTATTTGGGCGGTTCCTCTTATCACGGCTGAATCGATATTTGGTAAAAAGACGCGCATGGCGAACGCCGGCGCGTTCAAAGTTTTATTGGGGGACAAATTTACGTGGGTGGGCGCGTTCTGCGGAATGTGCTGCATCATGATAGGCGCGTATTACGGCGTCGTCCTGGGATGGGTCATGAGGTACCTTTATCTCATCGCCACGGGTTTCCTGTCGCAGTTGTCGGCTCTGCCGGTTTCGGAAGGAGTCGAACTCACCACCCAAACCTGGAACGATTTCGCCATGACCGCCACCGCTGAGAACGGGGCGCCGTCGTGGGGCGCCGTTTTCTGGTTCTGGGCGGCGGCTATAATAGCCGGTCTCATAATATGGCGCGGAGTTCAGGGCGGCGTCGAGAAGGCCAACAAGATAATGATCCCGGCTGTGTTCATACTGCTCATCATCCTCGTAGTGCGCGTGGCGATGCTTCCCGGCGCGGGCGCGGGATTCGAGTACATGTTCCATGTCAATGTAAATGATTTCGCCGATCCAAACGTGTGGCTGCACGCTTTCACACAGGCCGCGTGGTCTACGGGCGCGGGCTGGGGCATGTTCCATGTGTTCTTCGTGTATTCGGCGAAGGACGAGGATGTCCAGCTCAACGCTTTCACCGTCGCTTTCGGAGATACCAGCGCCGCCATGCTGGCAGGCATGGTCGTGCTGCCGGCGGTCTACGCGCTGGCGCCCGATCCCGAGACGGCCGTGAAGATAATGGGAAGCGGCAACAACGGACTCACTTTCATCAACCTCACCAACCTTTTCGCGCATACCAGCGGAGGCACGATTTTGGCCGCGTTCTTCTTCCTGGCTCTCTTCTCGGCCGCGCTGAGTTCTCTTATCGCTATGGTGGAGCTGGGATGCCGCAATCTCATGGATATGGGCTTCTCCCGCGCGCGGGGCACTCTTTACACGACGCTGTTCTTCATAGTCGTTGGCAGCTTCTCCGCCGCTCACAACAACATCTTTGAAAACCAGGACATGGTCTGGGGCGTCGGTCTTCTGATAGTCGGGCTTTTCTACTGGTTCGGGGTGTGGAAATACGGTACCGAAAAACTGTGGAAAGAGGACGTCGATCCATGTTCCGATATCCATGTGAAGTGGATGTGGACGTGCATCAATTTGTTCCCCATCCTCTTTGTCGCCGTATTCGGATGGTGGGTCTGGCAGGCCGCGACATGGTATCCTGGGGAGTGGTACAAATTCTGGCCCATCACGAAGTACGTATACACGCCTGGAGTCATGATATTCGAATGGGTGCTGGTGCTGGTTATTCTTTACCTCCTCAATAACGCGATGGCGAAACGTCTCGTCCACGCGAACAAGATCGAGGATTAGCCCAGAATTGCCCTGACGAAAGGAGAGGAAATGAAATGTCCACGAACGCCATAATAAACCTGGTAATTCTGAGTCTCATCTGTCACGGATGTTTCGTCGGAGCTATACGTGTAATGATGAAGGTGGAGGACAAAAAACGGGCAAAGACGTCGAAGTAGCCGATTTCATCGGGTCTTTGAACGGTAAAAGAGGGTAGTGCTGACGATAAAACCCCGGGGAAGCGGAAAAATCGCTCTTCTCCGGGGTTTTTTAAAGATAATGCCGGCCGATCGAAGAACCGCCGGCACTGACACAGAGCAGGGGGGATGGCAATGCGGTTTTGCAGGATGATAACCTGTATCGACGCCCATACCGCGGGAGAACCGGTTCGCATAGTGACCTCGGGTTTCCCGGCGATAAAGGGTTCCACAATGCTCGAAAAACGCCGGTACGTGCTGGACAACTTGGATTATTGCAGAAAACTGGTCATGAGGGAGCCCAGAGGGCACAACGAGATGTACGGCGCCATAATCACGCCTCCCGTCACCGAGGACGGGGACATAGGCGTCCTTTTCATAGAAAACGGAGGCATGGGCACGATGTGCGGACACGGCACCATAGGCGTCTCGAAGGCCGTGTTTGAGACCGGGATGATCCCTGCCCGCGAGGGAATCAATACGCTCAAAATAGACGCGCCCGCCGGGCGGGTAACGTCGTTTGTCGAGATACGCGGCGGCAATGTGACAAGCGTCGCGTTTCATAACGTTCCCGTGTTTCTTTATAAGTCCGGGATAAAAATTCCGGTTCAGGGACTCGGTGAGGTGACGGCCGACGTCTGTTTCGGCGGCGCGTTTTACGTATTTGTCGAAGCATCCCAGATTGGCCTTGAGATCGTCCCCGAAAACGCGCCGAAACTTTGCGCTTTTGGAATGGAAATAAAAGACGCGCTCGGGAAGATGAATATCATATCCCACCCGGTGGAACCGATAAACTGGATATACGGCGCCGTTTTGATGACTCCGCCCGATATTCGCGGAGACAGGATTGTGACGCGAAACATAACAGTGTTCGGAGAGGCGGAGGTAGACCGCTCGCCCTGCGGCACCGGAACGAGCGCTCGCATGTCGCAGCTGTACTCGAAGGGAATATTGAAGCCCGGGATGACTCTGGAAAATCACAGCATCATCGACACTGTTTTCGAGGGAACCATAGTTGAGGAGACGAAAGTCGCCGACTTTCCGGCGATAATCCCCAAAATCTCGGGCATGGCGTACATCATGGGAATAAACCAGCTTGTCCTGGAACCCGACGACCCGATGCCCGAAGGTTTCAGGCTTTAGGGGGGCGTGAAATTAAATCATCATAATGAAGGTGTACAAAAAAGGAAATAAGATGTATCATTCTCTCACAATTTAATAGCACGTTCCTTAGGTGAACCATGGGAATCCGGTGAAAAGCCGGGGCGGCCCCGCCACTGTAATCGGGACGAAAGCGCGAATATCACTGCCTCGAGGCGGGAAGATGCGCGAGTAGAGCGAACGAGAGCCAGGAGACCGGCCAGAGGAAATTGTTGATTAGTCGTGCGCGGGCACATGGCTGAACATTTTTGATTTCGATGGAGGAAGCCATTCCGTGGTTTTCTCCATTTTTTTCGTCCGAATCGCGTTCATCGGCTTCATTGCCGTTCAGCCAGCGACAATCGAGGCGCTTTCCTAACTCTTGAGGGGGGTTTTGTGCCGCCCCCCCTCTTTCAATGGTCGTCCTCCTAGATCGCTTTTGAAAGCGGCTCGACATACGTCCGTCATCCCAGCCAGGCCAGAAGAAGGCCGCCCGCTATGACCGAGCCTATCTGCCCCGCGATGTTAGCGCCGACCGCGTGCATCAGCAGATAGTTTCCGGGATTCGCTTCCTGCCCCATGCGCTGGATGACCCGGGACGCCATCGGAAACGCGCTTATTCCGGCCGCGCCTATCATCGGGTTTACCCTTCGGCCGGCCGGCAGAAACATATTGAGCAGCTTCGCCGATAACACGCCGCCCACGGTATCGAACACAAACGCGAAAAGCCCCATTCCGATTATCGCCAGCGTCGTGAGGTTCGCGAATTCCGGCCCCGTCATTTTAGCGGAAACAGCGAGACCCAGCATTATGGTTATTATATTGGCCAGCTCGTTTTGCGCCGCTTTGGAAAGGCGGTCCGTGACGCCGCTGACGCGCAGAAGGTTGCCGAACATCAGAAATCCGATAAGCGCCACTGACGCCGGAGCTATCAGACCGGCTATCGCCGTCACGGCAATGGGAAAGATCAGCAGGGTCGCGCGGGACACGGGCCGCTCGACGTAACTCATTCGCATGGCCCTCTCACTGCTCGTGGTCATCAGCTTGATGACCGGCGGCTGGATTATCGGAACCATCGCCATGTATGTGTACGCGGCGACGGATATCTGGGGCACCAGGTTCTGAGCGAATCTGTTGGCTACGTAAATGGCCGTCGGCCCGTCAGCCGCTCCTATTATCCCGATCGAAGCCGCCTCGTGAATATTGAAACCCAGCACATAGGCCAGTCCCATCGTTATGAAAATTCCGACTTGAGCGGCAAGGCCGAAGAAGAACATCAGGGGATTCGATATCAGCGGCGCGAAATCGCACATAGCTCCGACGGATATGAATATCAGAAGCGGAAACAGCTCGTTTGATATCCCCATATTAAACAGCAGCGTCAGCGCCCCTCCCTCCCCGATAGCGGACGACGCGGGAATGTTCGCCAATATTGTGCCAAACCCCATTGAAAGAAGCAGATTCGGCTCGAAATTTTTCACTATCGCAAGGTACATGAGAAAAACGCCCGCGAAAATCATGCAAATTTGCTGTGTACCTGACACCCACATATTCGATCATCCATTCCGAAAAACTTTAGTGGCGAAAAACTTTAGCTTCCATTTGGGCGCCGGATATTTTACACTCGGCACTTCCCGGGATCACCTCATATATCTGACTTTCAAGGTTTACGCGCGGGATTTCACCATGCGCCGGCAACCGACATAGACGATTTTAACATGAGGATTCGCGGGGATGAAGGGCAAAACCGAAAAAGACGCGAATCTTGTTTTGCCCGCGTTCTTCATGTCTCCTTGCCCCATTTCTCAATTGACAAAAAAATTACGTCGTGATAAATTAAAAATATTGTAAAGTCTCGAAAAAAACGGTTCCGTTTTCACAGAACTGTCATACAACTGAGGAGGTCTGTACTTATGAGGAAAATCGCGTGTATGATACTGCCCGTCATAATCGTTTGCGCGTTCATGTTCTCCGGCGCCGGCACTGCTTCGGCGGCGCCCTATAAGGTAGGCGTACTCGCTCCGTCCATGACGCACGGATGGATCGCAGGCGTGGCTTATTACGCGGAACAGCGCTGCAAGGAACTCGTCTCCGAGGGAAAAGTGGAATACAACATGTACACCAGCGACAACGGCGAGCAGATGACGACGCAGCTCGACGACCTGGTTTCGTGGGGCGCGCAGGCCATAATAGCGTTCCCGCAGTGGGAAGGCATGGAAGTACCGATTCAGGCGGCAATAGACAAAGGCATAACGGTCGTCAACTTCGACATCGAAATCAACGCCAAAGGAGTTTACCGCGTGTCGGGAAACAATGAGGACATGGGCGTGCAGGGCGCCAATTATATAGTGAGCAAAGCCGGCACTGAAGCCACCGTCGTTATGCTCGAGGTTCCGACCTCAGGCTCCGTCTCCGAGCTTCGCAAAAAAGGCTTTGTGGAAACGGCGGCGAAGATAGCACCGAACCTCAAAGTGCTGACATACGCCACTAAGTTCACCCGCGAGGACGGTTTGAAGGATTTCGCCGACATACTGATCGCGAACAAGAAGATAGACGCCGTTTATTCGATGGACGACGAAACATCCATAGGGGCGCTTCAAGCCATCAAAGAGGCGGGCCGCACAGACATAAAGGTCATCACGGGCGGCGGCGGCTGTCAGGAATATTTCAAAATGATGCCCGAGAACAAGGACATCTGGATTCAGAGCGCTCTCTACAGTCCGATGATGGTCATAGACGCGGTCCACGTGGCGATCGACGTCCTCGACGGCAAAA
>JAITAT010000158.1 GCA_031283975.1 Synergistaceae bacterium | reverse complement strand
GCCCCCCTGTTGTCTTTTTTGTCCGACGCTGAGTAGACGATCGGGGCTCCTGTGTCGATTGACGGAATAAAACGGCTGACGGCGCGCCCTTTGGGCAGTTCGCCCTTTCTCATATTCCTCAAAACGTCTATTTCGGACTGGTTTCCCCCGAGTTCCTCCACCGCCTTTATCAACAAGTCGCCGGACGGGACCTTGCCGTGATATTCATGCGTTCCCTCCATAAACGAGACGCCTTTGCCCATCAGCGTGCGGCACAATATCACGGCGGGTTTCGGAGCATAGACAGCTTTTTTGAGCGCGGCGTAAAGCGCCCTGTAATCGTGCCCGTCGCTTTCAAATACCTCCCACCCGTCCGCTTCCCAGAGAGCGCGCAGGTTTACGGGCATTACGTCTTCCACCGCGCCGGATATCTGTATATGGTTATAATCTATCAGGGCCGTGAGCCCGGACAGCCGTTCTTTGACGGCCACGCGGCGGGCCTCGGCGTTCTGTCCCTTGGGTTGTTCCCCGTCGCCCATCGTCACGAACACTCTGGAGTCCCTTCCGCACATTCTGCCGGCTATGGCGAAACCGACGCCGGCCGAGAGCCCCTGACCCAGATTGCCCGTGCCCCATTCGACGCCGGGGACCGAGCGTTCGACATGCCCCGGATACGCGCTTCCGGTGCGGCGAAAGTTCGGGACTACCTCGTTTCTGTCGATGAAACCCCATTCGGCGAGAGCCCCGTACACGCCGGGCGCGGTATGCCCGTGGCTGACCACGACGCGGTCGCGGCCCATTTCTTCGCAATTCTCCGGAGTGAGATTTGCCGAGGCCATCAACATGACGTACATATCCATGCTGGACAGGGAACCTCCGGGGTGCCCGCTCGACGCGAGCGCGGTCATCAGTATCGCGTTGAGCCTGCTCCTTCTCGCGATATCCCTCAGCAGAAAATCCTGCTCGTCGGTCAGCCCGTCCGCCGAGAAATTCCGCAGCGGCGCAAGCGCCCCCGGTATCTTTTTCATTCCATCATTAGCGCTCAAACTTATCGATCCCCTTCCAAACAACCAGCGATATAAATCTTCATCATTCATCCGCCCGGAATATTTTAACACTATGGAGGATTATTTTGAAAAAAAATGCTCCCGGCGCAGCCGGGAGCCAAAGTAAAAATTTCTGTGAGCGTTATTTTTTATAGGTGAAATATCGCGTCTGTCCTTCGCGGACCACAAGAACGACTATCGTTTTGGCGTCGCCCCGCAGGGCGCGTTCCCAATCGGACACCGTTTCAACCGCGCGGCGGTTGACTTCGAGGATCTGATCGCCTTCTCTCAGGCCCATCTCTTCGGAGATCGAGCCGCGTTCCACGCCGACTATCACCAATCCCTTGTCGGACGAAAGGTCATAATTTTCCTTGAGCCTCGGCGTTATGGGGCTTACGGTCGCGCCCACCCGGGTGGAAGACTCCCGGTTATCGCCGCGCCTCTCTCTGGGGCCTCTGGAAGAACGGCGCGAATCGTTTTCGTCGGACAGCGTGCCCAATTTGACTTTGACGGACTGTTTCCGCGAATCGCGGTATATGTCCACGGTGACGGTGTCCCCGGAGAATTTATTGCGTATGTAAAGGACTACGTCCTGGCTTTTTTTCATTTCGCCGCCGTCTATGGCGACTATGGTGTCGCCCCTGCGCAAACCGGACTCGCTGGCGGGGGAGCCGGACACGACGTCCGCTATGACCGCGCCGTTCTCAACCGGAACTTTGTACTCATCCGCAAAGCCCGGGGTCAGATCCTGCAGCGCGACGCCGAGCCATCCTCTTTTTACCTCGCCGGTTTCGATGAGTTCGTTCATTATCTGCTTGGCCATGTTGACCGGCACCGCGAACCCTATCCCCTGAGCGTAGGGGACGATGGCCGTGTTGATTCCGACCACTTCGCCCTTGAGATTGATAAGGGGGCCTCCGCTGTTTCCTGGGTTGATTGCCGCGTCGGTCTGCATGAAACCCTGAAAATTGATGTCGGCGGCCTGGAGCGTGCGGTTTTTGGCCGATACGATGCCGACGGTGACGGTGTTTTCAAAACCGTGGGGATTGCCTATGGCGACCACCCATTCTCCCACTTCCGCCGCGTCCGAATCGCCGAGCGGCAGGCTGGGGAGGTTTTTCTCCTTCACCTTGATGACCGCGAGGTCAAACGTGGGGTCCTTGCCTATCAGGTCGGCGTCGAGCGTGCGGCCGTCCATCAGAGTGACGGTTATCTTGTCCGCGTCGCCGACGACGTGGTTATTGGTGAGTATGTACCCTTCATTTCCGTCCACTATCAGACCGGAACCCTTGCCCCGCATTGGAACCGAGCGCTTGAAATTGTCGAATTCCCTGCCGAAGAACTCCCTGAAAAACGGATCGTCCGCGAACGGATGGGGACTCCTCGTGACCATGGTCTCCGTGTCGATATTGACGACGGCAGGAGAGCATTCCTTCACTATTTTTACTATCGGGTTGTCGGCGTATATATCCGCCGCGGCAAAAGCGCCCGATGTAAAAAATACGCCCAATGCCGCCACAACTAATCCCACAAAAACTTTTTTGTATCCTTTCAAATTTTCCACCTCCGTTAATTTTACCCACCGGCTGAATTTATTATAGCGGCCCATGTTTCCGTATCAATATCGTAAATATTCAATTATGCGGGTGAGGATATACGAGAGAGACAGAAGGGAAGGTTATCGCTCTTACCCAGGGAGGTTTGTGATAATATTATGTCGTATGTCACTGGCAAGCGAGGGAACGGACGAATGGAGAAGGTCATAATGGAAGCTATAAAAGCCCCCAAGGGAACATACGACGTACTCGGGAGCGAATCGTGGAAATGGGCCCGCGTGGTGAACACGGCGCGAAGCGTGGCGGAGGATTTCGGTTTCAAAGAAGCTATCCTCCCCATATTCGAACATACCGAACTGTTCAGCAGGGGGATCGGCGACGCCACCGACGTCGTCGAAAAGGAGATGTACACGTTCACCGACAGGGGAGGGCGGAGCATCACGCTGAGACCGGAACTGACGGCCTCTATGATGCGCTCGTACCTGGAAAACGGATTGAACCACGGGCCTCAGCCCGTGAAACTGTGGGGATGGGGGCCAATGTTCCGTTATGAGCGCCCTCAGAAGGGACGCAACCGCCAGTTCGCGCAGATAGATTTTGAAATTTTGGGAGTATCCAGCCCGTTTGCCGACATCGAGACGATCGACTCTTCGATGGAGATATACAGAAGGCTGGGGCTATCGAACCTTCAAGTGCTGATCAACTCGGTCGGCTGTCCCAAGTGCAGGCCGAATTACCGCGAAACGCTCAAAAAATTCTTCGAGTCACGCTTGGGCGATCTCTGCGAGACTTGCAGGGAGCGCTTCGACAGGAACCCTTTGCGCATCCTGGACTGCAAGAAAACAGAATGCGGGAAACTGACCGACTCAGCCCCGCCTGTGATCGATTCCCTGTGCGACGAGTGCGGCGAACATTTCAGAACCGTCGAGCGGGGACTCGCGAAACTGGGCGCGGACGTCAGAGTGGACAACAAACTGGTTCGCGGGCTCGACTATTACACGAAGACCGCTTACGAAATTCTGTCCGGCGACCTCGGGGCGCAAAACGCGGTGTGCGGCGGAGGGCGTTACGACAACCTCGCCGAGGCCATCGGCGGCCCCGAAGTACCAGGAGTCGGCTTCGCGTCGGGCATAGAGAGAATAGTCATCACGATGGAGGCCCAGGGTGTTTTCATGGGCGGCGAACCGCAAACCGAAGTGTTCGTGATATCGACGGCGGGGAGTGAGTATGCGGCGTCGCTGCTGGTTCACGAACTTCGCGCGAAAGGAATCGCGTCCGACATGAATTTCACGGCGCGTTCGATCAAAGCGCAGATGAAATACGCGTCGCAGAGGGGCGCGAAATTCGTCTGTATAATAGGAGAGGATGAGATGTCCTCCGGTTCGGCGACCGTGAAAAATATGTCGGACGGCAGCCAGGAGACCACGCCGAGGGATCTCGCGACCGCGAAAATATTGTCATGGAAAGAGGCGCTGGCGAAATGACGGGCGTTTTTACGAACGAATGGAAGCACACGATGAGATGCGGCGAACCGAGGGTATCGGACGAAGGCAAAACAGCCGTGCTGAACGGCTGGCTGAGGGCCCGGCGCGACCTAGGCGGCATAATATTCATAGAGTTGTGGGACTATACGGGAGTGACTCAGATAGTTTTCAACCCCGAACTGGCGCCGGAGGTTCACTCGCGGGCGAGGAACCTGCGCTCCGAATACGTCCTTGCCGTTCGCGGAGTCATTCGCGGACGCCCGGAGGGCACCGAAAACCCCGCCCTCGCCACCGGGGGCGTCGAACTTATGGCGTCGGAATTCCTCCTGCTGTCCCAAAGCGCGCTTCCCCCGTTCGACCCGGACGGAGCTGACGGCGTGAGCGAGGATCTGCGCATGAAGTACCGTTACATCGACCTGCGCCGCGAGGGGATGCAGAAAAACCTGCGCCTGCGCCACAGGGTGACGCAATACACGCGCAACTATTTCGACGGTAACGGCTTCCTGGAGGTCGAAACGCCGGTGTTCACAAAGTCGACGCCCGAAGGGGCCAGGGACTACCTCGTCCCGAGCAGGGTGAACCCGGGCGAGTTTTACGCGCTTCCCCAGTCACCGCAGATATACAAGCAGATTCTGATGGTAAGCGGGTGCGACAAATATTTCCAGATAGCCAAATGTTTCAGGGACGAGGACTTGAGGGCCGACAGACAGCCCGAATTTACGCAGATAGACGTGGAGATGAGCTTCGTCACCGAGGACGACGTAATGTCCATCGTAGAGCCGTATCTGGCGGGTCTTTTCAAGGAGATCGCCGGAGCCGATATCGCCGCGCCCATTCCGCGCCTCACTTGGAAAGAAGCGATGGAGCGCTACGGCAGCGACAAGCCGGATCTGCGAATCGACATGGAGATAAAAGACCTCTCGGCCGCGTTCAGGGACGGCGAAAACCCGTTCTCCGCCCTGCTCTCGAACGGCGGCGCGGTAAAGGGCCTGCGGCTTCCCGGAGGCGGAACGCTGTCGCGCAGGGAATTATCGGAATGGGAAGCCCGCGCCAAAGAACTCGGCGCTTCCGGCATGGCCAATTTCCAGATAAAGGACGGCGCGCTGAAAGGGCCTCTCACGAAATTTTTGACGGACGCGGGACAGCGCGCGCTGATCGAAATATCGGGCCTCACCGGCGACGACGCGCTGTTCATCGTGGCCGGCGACAACTGGGTCAAAGCGTGCGGGATACTGGGGCAGATACGTCTCGAAACGGCCCGAGCCCGCGGGCTGGCGGGCGAGGGATGGAAATTTCTGTGGGTGACCGAATTTCCGCTCTACGAATGGAACGAGGAAGAAGGCCGCTGGTTCTCGGTGCATCATCCCTTTACGGCCCCGATGGACGAGGACGCCGGTTTCATGAAATCCGATCCGGAAAGGGCGCGCGCCAGGGCCTACGACATAGTGCTGAACGGGACGGAGCTTGGCGGCGGCTCGATAAGGATACACAATCCCGAAACTCAGCGCGCGGTTTTCGACGCGCTGGGCATCTCGCCCGACACGGCCAAAGAACGTTTCGGGTTCCTCGTCGACGCGCTGTCGTTCGGCGCTCCGCCGCACGGAGGAATCGCTCTCGGTCTCGACAGGCTGGTCATGCTGATGTGCGGCGCGAAATCCATCAGAGACGTGATAGCGTTTCCAAAAAACCAGAAAGCGCAGTGTCCGCTCTCCGGCGCTCCGTCAGGGGTGGAGCGAAGTCAGCTCGACCAGCTTTTCATCATCTCCACCGCCCCGGAGGAATCTCCGCGAGAGCCGGTCTAATATTTCAGCCCGAAAATCGGGTGGAAAAACCTCTCGTCGCGCAGGTAGCGCGCCTCTTTTTCCATCGCCACGCGCGCGGGCTCGCCGAGGTGGACGACTAAAGACGAAGTCAGCAGGTGCAGCTGGAATATGGGTCCAATTATGCTGCTGCCAACCGTGGGGCTCGCGGCCGACACGAAAAACGACAGCGACGCGTAAGCGCATATTGGAGCGGCCGGGCTGTCGGTGATGACGGCGATCTTGACGCCGTTTTCGTGTCCTTCCCGCATGGCTTCGGTCACGTCGACGGCGTAATTCGGCATATCGCAGGCTATTATCAGGCTGTCTTTAGGAATACAGCGTATTTGTTCGACGAGCGACAGGCAGCCGCGCTTCATCAGCATCGACGGCAGACCCATGACGCAGAATCGCATATAGGCGAGTTCCATGACCAAAGCGGATATTCCCAGCCCGGCAAAGGCGTTGCAGCGGGCGCTTTCGACCATGCGGCAGAACTCTCCCACCTTGTTCATGTCGGTTTGCGTCCAGGTGTCTTCGATATTGGCGCGCTCGGCTTGCAGGATTTTCTCCGGAAGCTCGTCCTTCATATCCGTTGCTTTTACGAGAAGAGCGGCGGGATTTATCTGCTCCAATATCGTCTTTTGAAAGCAGGATTTCAGTTCGGCGTAACCGTCGAAGCCGAGTACCCGCGCGACGCGCACCAACTGCGCCTTGGAGACCTGAAGCTCGCCCGCCACCTCGCCTATTGACTTGAACGCGGCGTGCCTCATATTCGACAGCAGATACTCCGTCACCCGCCTCGCCTTTTTGGGCAAATTAGGAAGTTTCTGCAACATCATATTCTGGAGATCAACGCTCTCCATCCGCGACACTCCTTCTTCCCTCAACCGCATTTATCAGAGGTGCGGGAAAATATTGAAATCCTTTAGTAAGTTGTGTGATTTTAACCTCGGAACAATATCAAGTCAATGAGTAGACTCTTGACAAAGTTCATTGTGTCGTTTGATATAAATGCAACCCAGTGTTATTATTAAAGGCA
>JAITAT010000113.1 GCA_031283975.1 Synergistaceae bacterium | reverse complement strand
GGACGGCAAATCCCCTCGGTTTTCGCTCGAACGCGCAACTTCCGGCGTTAATTTTCTTCATGTCAAACTGAAAAACGGATTCACCTACGGAATGCTGAATGAATTCCTGACCGGCTTCTCGGACAATGGAGCGTTAAACCCCGGCGAGGGAATCTTCAAGGGAAACAGCGACCGGGTTATTTTTACAGTCTATGAATATTCGGATACCCAAAACGGAAATGTCGTTACGATGGAATCGTACAGCGACGCTGTGGAAAAAAACCCGGGGCTTGCCGCCCGGCACCCCAAATCGGCGGCCGCGCCGAGACTGATGGGAGACGGTGAACTGGCGTATTTCCTGGCGTTCGATACCGGATTTATCTTGAGTTCTGTCTTCCCCGGAGTGGAAGACCCGGCGCAGGAAGCGTTCAAACTGCTCGGGGCGGTTCCCTTGTTCTCCAACGATCTGAAAGCGATCATATCGAGCGCCCGGATATCAATAGCGTGCGTCACAAAGGACAAAAAACTAAACACCGCCTACGCCCTGATCGAGACGGAGGCGCCCGAATCTCTCAATAAACTGTATTCCATGATCAGTTTTTTGGGATTGCCGCGAACTGAACTTCAGGGGTGGGACTCCGCTTTTTCGACCTCAATTCCGAATTTCGGCCTTGGCACGCAAAACGTCGTTTTGGCGCACGGTAAAGGCGTTCTGTTGTCGGGTATCGGCTCCGCCGAGGACTTCGCGAAAAGCCCGGAGACGCCGGAAGAGTACAAAGAATTTCTGTCACAGGACGACATAGTAAACGGCGTAGTGTCGGCCAAACTATACGACGCGCTGCTGGACATGGCGCAAAACATGCCCTCCTCCGCTCCGAACGCAGATTCTTCCCCGAATGAAGCGTCGATTGCCATGATAACCGCCATACGCGATTCATTAGATTTCGCGGGCGGAAAAGTCAGCGCGTCCGGCAAAGGCTACGGTAAATATGTCTCCTCCAAAGACGGCAACCGCATAAAAGCGCTATTTGGAGTTTTTTCACACGTCGTTCAGCAGGCGACGGGAACGGCGGCGTCCGAATCTGAATAAAGACCGCGGGCGCGCTAAACGCGGCCGCGAGAGGACAAAGTCTTCTCGCGGCTAATGCCCGGCTACATCGAAGCCTTGATCCTCGATCTCCGACTTTATCCGTTCGAGCCCGACTTTCGAGCCATCGAACTTTATCTCCGCGGTCCCGGCTTCGAGCGACACCTTGACACTCTCCACACCGGCCAGCTTCCCAACGGACGACGTGATTGCCTTGACACAATGGTCACACGACATACCTTCTACTTTAAGAGTCACGGTTTCCATGAAATCAGTCGAGCAGACATCCTCGACCCTCCTTTCGGTGTATTTACTTCGTGAAGGGATTGTCTGTTGCCCCTCACGGTTTCAGTTCTATGATCAAGTACCGGCTGCCCGCTTAAGCTTTACCGCGCGCAATCGCTAACCGAACCGGCACCCACTCTTTACCCGTCTATTTTATCATAAACCGGGCAGATAGAACGGCGCGCGACGGAAGATACGCTGCCCGGAGAGCAGTTCATGCGTCGACGGCGCGCGATAATTTTCATCGCGTATGACAAATAGCGGGGGTTTTTAAGTTATAATTAAGCCCACTTGCGGGGGAAGGAAATTTTAATCCGTCTCGAACCGCGGCAAGGGGGTATTCTATTTGAATTTTCAGGAATTGACAATGCGGCTCGAAAATTTCTGGACGAGCCGGGGTTGTGTGCTTCAACAGCCATACGACATCGAGGTCGGGGCGGGCACAATGAATCCGGCCACAACTCTCAGGGTCATCGGGCCCGAACCGTGGAAGGTCGCCTATGTCGAGCCATCCAGGAGACCCACGGACGGGCGTTACGGCGAAAATCCAAACAGGCTCCAGCACTACTATCAGTATCAGGTGATACTGAAACCGTCGCCGGAGAACATACAGGATCTGTACATCGAGTCGCTGGAGGCGCTTGGTATCGACCCTCTCGATCACGACATCCGATTTGTCGAGGACGACTGGGAAAATCCGACGACAGGCGCTTGGGGCCTCGGCTGGGAAGTCTGGCTCGACGGCATGGAGATAACGCAGTTCACTTATTTTCAGCAGTTCGGAGGCGTAGACATGCATCTCGTCCCCGCTGAATTGACATACGGGCTCGAACGCATAGCCATGTACGTCCAGAAAGTGAACAACGTATACGAGCTTCAATGGGTCGGCGATGTGAAATACGGCGATATTCACCACCGTTCGGAGGTCGAGGGCTCCACTTACAACTTCGAGCTTGCGGATACGGATATGCTGTTCAAACTTTTCAGCATGTACGAGACCGAAAGCGCCCGCGTAATAGAGAGCGGGATGGTGCTGCCGGCCTACGATTATGTTCTCAAATGCTCGCACGCGTTCAACATTCTGGACGCGCGCAACGCCATAAGCGTTACGGAACGCACCGGTTACATCGGCCGCGTCCGCGCCCTCGCCGGCGCGTGCTGCAGGGCGTACCTCGCCCAACGCGAGAGCATGGGTTTCCCCCTGATGAACAAGTTCTCAGGCGACGGTTCCGAGGAAGCGGGCGTATCGAAATGATAAAAAGGGATATACTTTTCGAGATAGGCACGGAGGAGATACCGGCCCGTTTCATAACGTGGGTCATCGGAGAACTTGAAAATATCGCCCGCGCCGGTCTGGCGGAGCTTCGCATCGAGTACGGGAGCGTCAAAGTCACCGGCACGCCGAGGCGTATCGTGCTGTACGTGAGCGATCTCTCCGACAGGCAGGAGGATTTCGAGGAAACGATTAAAGGTCCGCCAAAGAGCCAGTCCGTCGACGGGAACGGGCAGTACACGGCCGCCGCCCTGGGGTTCGCCAAAAGCCGCGGAGCCGCGATATCCGATCTCAAATTCATGGAGGTCAAAGGAGTGGAATATCTTCACGCCGTGGTACGCGAAACCGGGCGTGACGCCATGGAACTCCTTCCCGGATGGCTGTCCGGGCTGTTGAAAAAAATCGTGTTCCCAAAAAACATGTACTGGGATGATCCGGGAGTCCGCTTCGCGCGGCCGGTGCGGTGGATAGTGGCCATGGCGGACGGCGTAATCATACCGGTCCGCTTCGGCGGCGTAGTGAGCGGAGCGGAAAGCCGCGGGCACAGGTTCATGGGCGCCAAATCCGTTCAGATAGAAAGCGCCCACAAATACGAGGAAACTCTGGAGCGCGAGTTCGTCATAGTGGATAACGAACGCCGCAAGAAGATGATCCTGGACGGAATAGCCGAGATAGAGCGAGAGATAGGCTGCACAGCCGACAGAGATCCTGAATTGCTGGAGGAAAACGCCCAACTCGTCGAATATCCCGTGCCGTTCCTCGGTTCGTTTGAAAGCGAGTTCCTCGATATACCGGAGGAAGTGCTGATAGCGACCATGAAAAAAAATCAGCGCTACTTCCCGGTGAGAAACAAGGACGGCCGTCTCTCGGCTCATTTTATAGGAATCAGCAACAACAGGGCGCGCGACATGAGCGTCGTCCGCGACGGAAACGAGCGGGTACTGCGAGCCCGCCTGTACGACGCCGCGTTCTTCTGGAAGGAGGACAGAGCTTCCACACTGGAGTCCCGTCTGCCGCGGCTCGAAAAAGTATTGTATCAGGAGCGGCTCGGTTCCATCCGCGACAAGACGGAGCGCGTCCGTTCGCTCTGCGCGTGGCTCGTCAAAAAAATGAAGGAGACGAAAATCGCTCACGCCGTCGACAGGGCGGCCTTGCTTTCAAAAACCGACCTAGTCACCGGAATGGTATTTGAATTTCCCGAAGTGCAGGGAGTGATGGGGCGCGAGTACGCTCTTCGCGAAGGAGAACCGGAAGAAGTCGCCGAAGCCCTGTTCGAGCAATACCTGCCCCGTTTCGCCGGGGACAGGATACCCAAGGGCAAAATCGGAGCGATCCTCGGTATATGCGACCGCGCCGACACTATAATAGCGATTCACGAGGCCGGCCTGCCGCCGACCGGTTCGCAGGACCCTTACGGCCTGCGCAGGGCCGCTCGCGGAATAAACGAGATAGTATGGGGGCTTTCCCTGGATGTTGATATCGACGCGCTCTTTGCTCACGCTGCCAAGGGCATCGGCGCCGACAAGAACGTACTCGGCAGATCGGTCGATTTTTGCCGTCAGCGCCTGCACAATCAACTGCGCGAGCGCGGCTACGCCCACGGAACCACCAGCCTCGCCGCGGCCAGCATGGGTTCCCGTCCGCTGCAAGCCCTGCGGATGCTGGAAGCGTTCGAGAAAGTGAGCCGGGAACCGTGGTTCGAATCCCTGGTGCTCTCGGCTGTTCGCGTCGTCAACATTTTGAACAAAACGCCCGACAAAAAACCGCTGCCGAAGAATAAAGAGGCCGGCTTCTCGACGGAAGCGGAACGCACGCTCGACGCCGCGCTAGGCAAACAGGGCGAGGCAGTGAAGCGCGCGTTGGAAACGCAGGATTGGGCGTCGGTCTGCAAATCGCTGTCTGAACTGGGCGGCGCGATATCCGGTTTCTTCGACGGCGTGATGGTCATGGACCCCGACCCCGAAATCCGCGCCGCGCGCGTAGCTCTGCTGCTGCGCTGCAAGGAACTCTTCGACTCCATAGGAGATTTTTCACTGCTGAAATAAAATAACGTGAGTTTTCCTATTTTTTCTACTAAAAATCATGCTCGGTTACTTTTTGGGGCGGGCG
>JAITAT010000074.1 GCA_031283975.1 Synergistaceae bacterium | reverse complement strand
CTGCCCATCTGAAAAGAGGGAACGACCCCGTAGCCGACCTCATTGCTGACAGCTATGAGACGTTTACAGCCGTCTCCCGATTCCATGAAACCGGAAAAGATTTTACGCACGGCGTCCAGTATTTCTACCTCCGCCCGCGTCCATTCCGAGACGTCCTCGCCCTCCGATTCCGGAGCGGCGAGGAACAACCCGCTTATGTACATGGTAAGGCAGTCGAGCAGCAGGACACCGTCGCCCTCCGCCAATTTCTTCACCTCGACGGGCAGATTTTTTATATCGCCCTCCCAGGTTTTCCATCCCTTGGGCCTTCGTTCCCTGTGGATGTTTATCCGCTCGGTCATCTCGGGATCTTTGGCGTCGGCGGTGGCGATATATGTCACGCTCGCTCCCGATTCGGCTGCGAGACGTTCGGCGAACGAGCTTTTGCCGCTCCTCGCTCCGCCGAGCACAAAAGTTATCACAGGCTTCACGTCGATTCCTCCGTGTTCGCGTTTTGACGACTGACTCATTATATAACTTCGGCGGCTCCAAAATAGAACAGAAATTAAAAAAACCGGACGCCGAATACATGGCGTCCGGTTTGGCGTGTATTTCGAGATATCGGGCCGTAGGCGCGTTAAAGTATCTTCTCCGGGGCGGCGGTCATGGAATAAAGCGTCGCTGACGGGCTAGCCAGGTAAAAAACCTCGAATTCCGGGTTTTCGGGCGTCTCGTACAGGTGTTTGAAATCGGGAAATAGTTCGAAGGCGTGTTTCTTGGCCGGCAGGTTCCCGTCGAAAACGGCGCGCCCTTCGAGCCGTATCCATTTGTTATCGGGCAGCATCCCGCATATTTCCACGTTGGGGTTTTCTTTGAGCTGCCGGTAGACCGGCTTCTTGTTTCCCGTCGTGAAGTACAGTTTCCCCCCGAATTCCATCACGAATCCGAAGGGGCGCACACGGGCGCGATCCCCTTCAACCGTGGCAAAATGAAATACTCCCGCTTCATGCAGCAAATCGACGACTTTCTTCATTGATGGTTATCCTCCTCGATAAATGGTAAAATATTCGGCACATTGGAAGTATTATACATGCTTAACGGCGCCGCCGCAAAGCTGTATGTATTATTTTAGAACGCTTGGGGGGATCGTATGACGAGGCTCAACAGGAACGAGCGTCTGGCCGATTCCGGGGAAAAATACGTGAAGCTGCGTTCCCTTCTGCAACATCTGATCGATATCGGGCATCCTTACGCGGCAAGGATGGCTGAGCGCGGTCTTCGCCCGGAACATCTCGGAAACCGCGAAGATCTGGCGTCTTTTCCCACGACGACGAAGTACGATCTGTTGAGCGGTTATCCGTTCGGCTGGTTCGCGCGCGAAAAGCGCGATATAGTCCGCATACACGCGACCAGCGGCGCCACGGGCAAGCCGGCTCTGATCGCCTATACCGCCGACGACGTCAGAATGTGGAGTGAAAACATGGCGTGGTGCATGGGGCTTTCGGGCGTATGCGAGAATGACGTCGTGCAGGTCTCTTACGGTTACGGCCTCTTTACCGGCGGGTTCGGCGTTCACGACGGGGCGGGCGTGCTGGGCGCGATGGTCGTGCCGATATCCGGCGGTTTCACTGACAGGCAGATAGCCATAATGAAGGATATCGGCGCCACGGTTCTGGCCTGTACACCGTCTTATGCCCTCCGCATAGCCGAAAACCTGGAGGGCAGGGATACCGACGGAATAAAACTGCGCCTCGGTTTCTTCGGGGCGGAAGCGTGGTCGGATGAACTCAGAGCATTTTTAGAGCGCGCTCTCGGCATAAAGGCGCTCGATATGTACGGTCTCGGCGAAGCCATGGGCCCGGGCGTGTCGGCGGAGTGCCTTGAACAGAACGGTCTTCATATCTCGGACGATTTCATAGCGGAAGTGGTCGACCCCGCGACGCTGGAACGCGTGGATGACGGCGAAGAAGGAGAACTGGTGCTGACGTCGTGGAATCGCCAGGCGTTTCCGGTCATACGCTACCGCACCAGAGACCTCGCCAGTCTCTTGACCGAGCCGTGCCCGTGCGGAGAGCCAACGCCCAGAATGTCGCGCGTCCGAGGCAGGAGCGACGATATGCTGATCTTCCGCGGCATCAACGTCTTTCCCAAACAGATCGAGGCCGCGATTCTCGGTGTATCCGGTCTCACCGCCAATTTCCGGATAACTGTCTGTAAGACGCGCGGTCTGCAAGATCTGAGCATCGTATGCGAGCGTTCGGCGGAATCGAAGCCGGAGGATATAGATGCGATGACGCGCGCCCTCAAAAAGTCGATAAGCAATTCCACCGGCGCGTCAATCCCGTTCGAGATAGCCGAGCCGGGCAGCGTTCCAAGGCTCGATGGGAAATCCAGCCGCATTCTCAAAAAATGACCGCGGTTCGTCCGAGGAAATTAGCGCGCTCCGGGTTTTAGAGCCTCAATTTTTTTTCAAAAACTCGAAGATGCCCTTCATGAAATCAGGCAGGTCGCCCGGTCTTCGGCTGGAAACCATGTTACGGTCGATAACCGCCGGTTCGTCGACCCACAGCGCGCCGGCGTTTATCAGATCGTCCTTTATCCCCGGAGTCGACGTCATGCGAAATCCCCGGCAGATTCCCGCAGACGCTGGAATCCAGCCGCCGTGGCAGATGTGCGCCACCAGTTTGCCCGCCGTCATGAATTCGCGCGTCAACTCCTTCACGCGCTCGATGCGGCGCAGTTTGTCCGGCGCGAATCCCCCGGCTATCACCAGCCCGCGGAAATCGCGCTCGTTCATGTCGGCTATCGCCTCGTCGCTCACGCAAGGATAACCGTGCTTGCCCGCATAAAGCCGCCCGGCTTCCGGAGCGGCCAGTACGACGCTGCCGCCCGCCTCCTCCAAACGCAGTTTGGGGTACCATACTTCAAGATCCTCGTACAAGTCCTCCACGAACATCAAGAACCGTCCGTCCGCATCGCTCATGTCCCACGCCTCCGAAACAGAAAAATTTGTTTTGCCCCCGGTCCATTTATGATAGTATTTTACAATAAATACAGCTCGTTGTGAGCGAATGGGCAGAGATATCGGTCTTGCTCCGAGCAAAGGAGAATTTTCATGTCCGGGGACGGGAAGTGTAAATTGTCGAGGAGGCGCGTCGTGGTGAGCGGCAGAGTTCAAGGTGTCGGATTCAGGCGGAGCGCTTGGTCGCGGGCAGCGGAGCTGGGGCTCACCGGATGGGTGCGCAACCTGCCGGATCGCGGGGTCGAGTTATGTTTTCAAGGAGAGACGGGAGCTGTCGATGAGATGGAAGACTGGTGCCGCGTCGGTTCTCAGTGGTCTAACGTCCGGGGGATAACGGTCTCCGAAGAGGTTCCGCTCGACGACGAAAAGAGATTCGAGGTGAGATAGGGCGTGGCGGCGTGGATCGTTGGAATTTTTCACTCGCTGGTCATGTGGCTCGTCGATGCGGCGCGCGCGATGGGGTATCCGGGTATCGTCGGGCTGATGTTTCTGGAATCGTCGTTTTTCCCGTTTCCCAGCGAGGTCGTCATTCCTCCGGCGGGATATCTAGCGAGCATGGGGCAGATGGATCCGATAATGATCGTCGTTTGCGGCACGGCCGGAAGCCTGCTGGGGGCTTATTTCAACTACTATATAGCGGTCAGGTGGGGAAGGAAGTTTTTCGAACGTTTCGGGAGATATTTTTTCGTCTCGCCGGAGGCGCTGGACAAAGCCGAAATATTCTTCGCCAAACACGGGCACATCAGCACTTTTACCGCGCGCCTGCTGCCGGTGATCCGGCAGTACGTCTCGCTTCCCGCTGGGCTTGCGCGAATGAACATCGTCAAGTTCGGCGTATATACTGGTCTTGGCAGCGGAATATGGGTCACGGCGCTCACCGCGCTGGGATACTGGATAGGCGGCGCGGGCGAGGCCATGTACAAGGGGCTTCATAATATAACGATAGGCCTGATAATTTTTTGCGCCGCGGTCGTGGCGGCATACGTCATATTTTACGTTCGCCGCGCGCGCGCCGGCGGAGAGGACGAGGGCGGCAAGTGACAGGCGCGGGGCGTTTCCCGCTCGCCGCCCTCGTGGTGTTTGCGGCGGTGATTTTGATTTGTCCGTCCATCGCGGCGGCCTCCGTCAAACTCGCTCCCCCCGAAACGGGAATATATCACTCGGCGCATCCGGACTTCGGAACAAGAGACGACCTGGTGACGGCTGAAAACGTCCGGGAATTCGAGTCCCTCGCGCGAAAGAAAATCGTCTGGGCTTACCTGTCGTGGAACTGGTACGGAGGCATAAATTTCCCGTCCGATTCGTGCCGTTCCTTGTACGGCGAAGGCGTCGTCCCGCTCGTCGGGATAATGCCGTGGAGCGCGCCCAAGCAAAGCGCGCCGGAGCCAGTATACACGCTCGACAAGATACTGCGGGGCGATTTCGACGGGGAGCTGTCCAAGTGCGCCGACGACGTCCGCGCTCTGGGTTTCCCGATAATGATGGAGTTCGGCCCCGAGGTCAACGGCTCGTGGTTTCCGTGGAACGGCGCGTGGAACGGCAGGGACGCGGACGATTACGGCGAGTACGGCGAACCGGACGGGCCGGAGCGTTTCAGGAACGCGTACAGGCACATCATAGAAATATTCAGGAAACGCGGAGCGGAGGACGTGACGTGGGTGTTCCACATCGCCGCCGCCGGTTCCCCGAAAGAAAAATGGAACGCGGAGAGCCGCTACTATCCGGGAGACGAATGGGTCGACTGGATAGGCGCGAGCGTCTACGGCAGGCTCGGCACAGAGGAAAACGTCACCTCGTTCGGCGATATTATGAAATGTCTTTATAACCGCATGTGCGCGTTGTCCGCGTCGAAACCGCTGGCGCTGCTCGAACTCGGAATATCCGAGGGAGACGGCAAGGCCGCGTGGATCGCGTCCGCGCTGAACGCTGTGAGATCGGGGCGATATCCCAGAATCAAGGCCGTTTCATGGTGGAACAAAATGTTCCGTCCCGACGGTTCGCGCTCCACTTTGGAAATAAACAGCTCCAATGCAAGTCTCGAAGCATACCGCGAAGGCGTGAACAATTTCACCGCAACCGCCGTATGGAGCGGCAAATGACAAACGTTTGACGGTGATGAAATTTTTCATGCGCGGAGAAAACGCGGGGCTGACGAAAGGACAGGGGGGTTTTATATGAATATAATGGGCTTTAACGGAAGCCCGCGCACGAGCGGCAACACCGCGTGGGCAATAGGAGAAATACTCGAAGGCGCAAAAGAACAGGGCGCGGAAGTCGGGATATTCCATTCCGGCGTACTCGATATAAGACCCTGCGGAGGTTGTCTAGGCTGTGTCAAAAGCGATCGTTGTGTTGTGAAAGACGGTATGCAGCCGCTCTACGATGCGCTCAAATCCGCTGATACGCTCGTTCTTGGCGCGCCGATTTATATGGGGCAGATGAGCGCGCAGGCGAAAATCTTCACCGATAGGCTGTTCGCGCAGATTACGCCGCGCTTTTCTCCTCGTTTCAAAGAGGAAAACGCGGGAAAGAAATTGGTGCTTGTATTCACGCAAGGCAACCCGGATGAAAGAAAATTCCAGACGTATATCGACTATACAGCGCAAATGTTCGGGTTGCTGGAGTTTATCGTACAAGACGTCGTCGTCGTCACGGGGACGCGAAACGAACATGCGAGCGCGCAGAACGGGTTAAGCGGCAGGCTGAAATCAATCGGTTTACATTGCGTTTAATTTCAGTTTTGAATCAGAAACCGAATCAGAGGTCTTTTGCTATCGTGTCCCAATGGTGGATATACTCAGC
>JAITAT010000018.1 GCA_031283975.1 Synergistaceae bacterium | reverse complement strand
TTCTCTATCGTGACCTGTAACAACTGTATATCGACATTATTGACTCCCGGTACTCTCGACGCCTGGCCGAGCGTACGGGGTAAAACCCTCGACAGTTTTTCCGCCGATTCGGCGGATAGGCCGGCGATGCCGGAATACACCATGCCGTCCGGTATCGAGAGACGTTCCATCGACGTCATCTTTTTTACCCGCCTGAGTTCGCGCTCGGCGTAACCCTCGTATTTCGCGTCAATTTCTATCCTGCGCCCGAGTTCGTCGTCTATTTTCACGTCTATATCTATAATCCGCGCAAGCCCGTTCCATGATATTTCCGGACGTTTTAAAATCTCAAGGGCTGTGACCGGCTCCAAAAGCGGAGACGAGCCAAGTTCCGTCAGTACGTCATTTATACCGTCCGAGACGCGGACGCGTATTTCGGAAAGTTTTTTGCGAACCGAAGCCATGGAAGACATGTTTTTGTTGAAAATTTCCCATTTCGAGTCGTCTATGAGACCGAGTTCCCTCCCGATCGGGCACAGTCTTTCGTCGGCGTTGTCGTGTCTCATGACGAGTCTGTGTTCGCAGCGGCTCGGAATCATCCTATACGGTTCGTCGGTTCCCCTCGTCGTGAGGTCGTCTATGAGGACGCCAATATACGCCTTGTCCCTCCCCAACACCAGAGGTTCGCGCCCGAGAACCGAGAGCGCTGCGTTCACTCCTGCAATGAAGCCCTGCGCGGCGGCTTCCTCGTAGCCTGACGTGCCGCATATCTGTCCGGAACAGAAAAGACCTTTTACCGCCTTCGTTTCCATCCAAGGCTCCAACTGCGTCGGAGTCACGTAATCGTACTCTATGCCGTATCCGGGACGCAGCATCACGGCGCGTTCGCAGCCCGGCAAGGTGTGAATTATTTCGAGCTGAACATCCGGCGGCATGTAGGTCGAGAAATTCTGCATATATATCTCGCGGCTGTTTCTGCCAACCGGTTCCAGAAATATCGGATGGGATTCCTTATCGGGAAATTTCAGAATCTTATCGTCGAGCGACGGACAGTAGCGCGGGCCCTTTACGCCTATCTCCCGCGTGGCGAGCGGAGACCGGCCGAGCGCTGATTTCAATATATCGTGAGTCGCTTTCGACGTCCTGGTTCTGGCGCAATAATGCCCGGAATGAATTTTCTTCTCGTTCCAGTGCGAGAACGCCTCCGGTTCGGGATCGCTGCCCTGAAGTTCGAGCGATTTCCAGTCGACGCTGTTGCGGCAGATTCGCGGCGTCGTGTCGGTCCGAAAACGTTTCAACTCCAGCCCTGCGTCTATCAGGGACTCCGACAGGCCGAAACGCGACGGCATCTGCCCCAGCGGGCCAGATGGGAAGTTGACCATACCCATGTGAACCACTCCGCGCATGTAAGTCCCGGCGGCTATCACCACGCCGCGGGCGGAAAATTTTTCCCCGGCCAAAGTGACCACACCCGCGATCCTGCCGGAGTCCGTGACCAGCTTTGATGCCATACCCTGATACACGTACAGGTTTGGAATCGAGGCGAGAGTCCTCGTGTAATGCGCGCCGTAGTCGCGAAGATCGCATTGCGCGCGCAGCGTCCGCACCGCGTACCCCTTCGAGGTATTGAGCCATCTCAAATGCAAGGTAGATACGTCGGCCGCGGCGGCTTGTTCCCCTCCCAGAGCGTCCAGCTCCCTGACGAGATTCCCCTTGGCCGGACCTCCTATGGCGGGGTTGCACGGCATGAGCGCCATGTTGTCAAGGTTGTGGTTCAGCAGCAGCGTTCTCAACCCCATCCTGGCCGAGGCCAGGGCCGCCTCGCACCCCGAGTGCCCGCCGCCCACAACTATTATGTCGTAATCGCGTTCATCGGCCATATCACAAAAACCTTCCGTCATTCATTTTATAAACTTCAATTCCATCGAACGCCGGAATATCCGTAGTCGCGGCGAATACTTGATATCCTGTCCCGCGCAGCGCTTCCACCGTCAGAAATCTTCCAGATTCATCCAGTTCGGATGTTATCTCGTCAAATAATATCACCGGTTTTTTTTCGAGACGACGCTCGACTACAGCGGCGGACGCCAGTATCAGCGCCGCTACAGTTCTTCTGCTCTGCCCTCTCGACAGCGCGGAGGCGGCATCAATACCGCCGCACATGAATTTCACGTCATCCCTTTGAGGACCGACAAGCGGCTGTCTCGCGTAGAATTCGCGTTCTTTCGCTATGCGCAGGGATTTTTTGAAATCTTCGGATGGATCCTCATCCAAACCTCCTCCGCCCCTTTCAAAAAAAAAATCTATCGGCGCGGGCAACAGCTCCGAATACTTGCATATCTCACGTCTCAACATCCTCAAAATTTCTTCTCGCGCGGCCCACAGCCAAGTGCCAAGCGAAATCAGAAGACGGTCGGCGGCGCGAGGTTCTTTGCGGTTCCGCAGTAAAACGGCTTTCTGTCTTAAAATAATTCTGTAATCGTGGAGTATCCGCGCATAGGGGATACTGACTAACGCCCCTATCATATCCAGGAGCTGTCTTCTGTAAGAGGCTCCTCCTTTCAAAAGCGACATATGCCAAGGCATGAAGGACATTACAGGTATCTTCCTTCTCATTTCAGCAGCTCCGGCCGATTTACCGTCACACTTCAACTGACACCTGGAACGCAGCGAAGCGAATACTTCGGATGATTCCTCACCGCGTACCCTGCCCCACAACAAAGCGCTTCCGGTATGTTCGCTCTCTTCGGAGTTCCACCGTATCACGCCGGATATCTTCATTCGCCTTTCAAAAGGACCCCATCCGGACATTA
>JAITAT010000015.1 GCA_031283975.1 Synergistaceae bacterium | reverse complement strand
CATGGAGACATGCCCGCATTGCCGCAAGGCGTTCGAACTGATGGACGAGATATATTCAAAAAATCCGGGATACAAGGATATTCCAGTCAAAAAAATAGACGAGACGAAAGAATCCGCCTACGCGTCGAAGTTCGATTATTATTACGTGCCCACGTTTTATGTCGGAGACGACAAACTTCACGAGGGCGTGCCGTCGAAGGAAGCCATAGAAAAAGTATTTGAAGCGGCGAAATAGGAGCCGCCCGAACGTGAACGGGCGTCCCTAAAGAGCCGATTTGAACCGATTTATTGATATCCCAATGGCAGGCACAGACCGTTATTCAGCATGAGTTGCTCGTTGAGCAGAATATCGCGGGTTCGTCCTCGTGCCGTTATCGCTCCGTCTTTTAAAATTAACGCCGTGTCACACAGGTCCATCGCCATATTCAGATCGTGAGTCGCGATTATCATGGATTTGCCCAAATTATCCAGAATTTCTATAAGTTTCATCCTGGCTACCGGGTCGAGTCCCGATGTCGGCTCGTCCAGAAGCAATATGTCGGGTTGCGTCACGAGGATTCCGGCCAGCGCCGCCCTGCGCTTCTCCCCGCTGGACATGCGATGCGGCGGACGTTCGGCGAGATACTCCGACCCCAGGGCTTCGAGTCCGGCAATTGCCTTTGCCCGAGCTTCGCGCGCGTTTACGCCGGAAGCGACAAGCCCGAACGACACGTCTTCGGCCACGGTAGGCATGAAAAGCTGGTCGTCCGGTTCCTGAAATAACATTCCGGTGTTTTTTCTGAGCGACACGCTGTCTTTCGCTGTTTCTCGCCCGCGTAAATAAATCTCACCCTTTTGAGGACTCATGCATCCGGCGAGCAGCATCAGCAACGTGGTCTTGCCGGAGCCATTCGCTCCGATCAAGGCGATTTTTTCTTTTTCTTCCAACGTGAACGATACGTCAGATATCGCTCCTAAGCCGTCCGGATAGCGATATCGCAAATTTTTGGCTTCCAGCGGGAAATCGCTCATATTCCCAAAAACTCGATCGCCAGAACGGAGACGAGGTACAGAACGAGCGCCGCGAGGCTTACCGAGTCGAACCATGTCAGGCGCCCCGTCTCCCCGGATGAAAAACCTTTCATACCGCCGCGGCATTGAATGGCTTTCACGGATATTTCGGCTCTGTCCATGGAGTGAATGAGAGTGGTTCCGGTCATACATGCCATTGCGCGCAAATAGAGCGGAAAGCCTGGGTTCAAAGAGCGCTGGCGCACGGCGCGGAGCATGACGATCATTCTATCGGACAGCATCAGGATATAGCGCGCGGTCAGCAGAAGCAGCACGCGCATTTTAACGGGAACCCTCAATCTCCCGAAAGTCTCGTTTATTTCTTTCATTCCCCTGAGTGTCGCAAGTCGTATAATCACAATCGATATCAAGTTGAGTTTCCATGTGACGGCGGCTGCCATATAGATGCCCTGCGCAGAAAAAAAATAGAACACCCGCTCTCCCGGATAAGTCAGCGGCAGCAGGAAGCACGCCATGAGACTCACTTTGTTTACTCTCGCCAGTACTTTCATAGATGAATATGCCCCCTCGCGTCCGTCCATAAACATTAGCAGCAACGGAAACGGACTGCCCGCGAGCAGTCCTAACGGGCTGCGGAGCTGCGATATGACAAGCGCGGTCAGAAGGGAAGCGGCAACCCGGCACCCGGGATCCCAAACGTCCAGCTTCGACGGTTTATTATGATGGTCGGCCGCGGCAATGACATCTTTTATCATCATTTCAATCTCACCGGTTCCAGAACGTCCGGGAACGTCCTTTTCAGGAATATAACGAGAAACGCGGTAAATATACCCTCTATGACGGCAAGGGGCAAATGAGAAGCCACGAGAAGCCAAGCGGCGGGAAAGAGACTCCTGTCGGACAAAACAAGCCACAAACCGGTCATACCGACACCCATCATCACGCCAAAAGCTCCGGCCGCAAACGCCGCGATTGTCTGAATTCCTCTGTTATTGTCTCGGACGATTTTACCGAAAAGAATATAAACGCACAGAGCCGCTCCGCCCATGGATACTGTGTTGGCGCCAAGCACAGCCAATCCTCCGAACTGAAAGAGCACCGCTTGCAGAAACAAAGCCGCAAAAACCGCGGGCGGGGCGCCCCACCCCAACAACAACCCCATGGGCGCTATCAGGGACAGATGCGTCGCGCCGGGGCCAACTCTGATATTGATCAGCGAGGCCAGGAAAAATGCCGAGGAAATCATCGCTACCCGCACGATCCCCTCCGGTTCTGTTTTTTTCAGCCCATACGCGACCTCTCCGGCTGCCAGCAACCAACCTGCCGAGAGAACCGGCACCGAAAGGAAACCTTCGCTTATGTGCATTTGCGCACGAACGCGGCTATGTTGAACAGTACGCTGACTCCAAGCAGCGCGCGGATTAAAAGTTCGCCGCCCATTGGAATCGACGATCCTGCGGCGGTCTCCGCGCTCACCTCGCCGGAACCGAGGATAAATTCTTCCGTCACGGTTATTACGGCTTCCGCGAGATGACCCTCCTCATCTTTCACCATGATACGCCAGTCGCCCTGTATATTGGGTACGAAGGAGACGCGTCCAAATTCGTCCGAGAGCCCCGACTGAAAAAAGGCTTTTCCATCCTTGGGAGAGTACACGCGCGCGTTCTGATAAGCCATTGATTCCCCGGTCGAGTAGAAAAATTCGAGCGCGACCGCGCTCATTCCCAGACGTCTGTATCCCACGCCGTGGGCAAAAGCGGTTCCGGAGCCGACGAACAGCGCCAGCCCCAGAACCGTAACGACGAATCCGGTATTGAGTGTCCTCCGGTTATTACCGGACATATTCGTTTCCCGTTACACGCGTTTCGGTCATCACCGCTCAGTCTGTTCGACCGTGAACGTCATCGTCGAACGGAGTGAACGTGTGTCATATTCACCCTCCACGCCGGGATCACCGTCCTTCGATGTTCTGATTATCCAGAGCCCGGGCGCGGTTATTTTAATGTTAGCAACGCCCTCCGCGTTCGATTCCGTATAGTAAGCGTACGTGTTCTGAAATTCCGTACAGAATCCGTCATACGTTGCCAATACGGGAATGGCGATGGGCTGTCCCTTGTGCAGTATTTTCACCCTGAAGTATTCTCCGGTTTTCGCGGCGGCGGGATTGGTGACCGGCACTATCTCCAGGTCCTGCCCTAAAACCGCCTCGAAGTTCTTGTCGTCTTCGGAAATATTGACAAACGCTTTTGCGTACTTGTCATTCAGCGTACTGCGCGCGACCTTGAAACCCTGATCCTCCAACGCCTTGCGAGGGCCGGGCTTTGAACCTTCGTTCGTCACGGACCAAATCTCGCCCTCTTTTTTCGCGAAAATAATTGAAGAGCCTTCGTTCTGGATTTTTACCGAAAAATCGATGCGAAGTTCGGGTTCGTTGGGCGAAAGCCGCGACTCGATCAGACTGCTTCCATTCGCTATTCCGGCCTTGATTTTGGAAACATCCTCGACCTCTTCTTTCACAATGAAAATATGAGTGGACTGCAACTCTACAGCGAGTTCCGCGCCATTTTCGGCTTTCGGCGCGCCAGGTTTTATGATAAGTTCATGAGCGGACACGGGACATGAGAACATCGCTATTATCGCCATCGCGGCGAAGATCGTCTTACGCATTGCGGTGTCACCTTCCAGACTTTTTATATTTGTTCGATACCTGCGCGTCCAACGCCGCGAAAAAACCACGAAGACGCCGTTCGCTTCCGCGCTCGATGCCTTCGTGGCAATTAAATACCTTCATGGTATAGTCTGACTTTAATTTACAATGATCTTCCGCCCGTGTCAAGCTGTTCGGGCAAAATCGCGGTTACGTCCGGTCACTCTTTCATCCAGTAGTAAATCATATCCTGCCCCGGTTCCATGTTCACGGTGGACTCGAATGGCGCGTCGATCATGAACGCGGAAAGCTCTCCCACGTCCGTCGCTCCAGTCCGCTCGTCTATCACTGGTTCCTCCCCTGTCAGATTGTCGTATGACGCAGTTATTCGTCTTTTTCCTCCGGAATACGATATCGAAAAACCAGTTATCTTTATCCCTGGAATGGCGGTAAATCTGCCCACGGCCTCTCCCCAATACCGAGCCCCGCTATCCACGTAGACGGCGTAAAGCCTAGCCTCTCCGCTTCCCCTCGGCGACAAATTGCAAAGTGTGTTTGGGTCGGTTACGTCTATCTTCTGTTCCACGAACGTCGGAATATATATGACGCCTCCGGTCACAATGGGTTTTGCCGACACGTATTCGGAGGACTTCCCGGCGCTCTTGTCCCCTTTCTCCAAGTTTATCATCCATCCGTGTTCCGGATCCTCGATAGTGTAAATGTCCTCTCCTATTGCTTTCAGCACTTTCAGATCGTTTCTCGTGTAGACGTCCGTCTGGGATTTATCCGTCTTGAACGAGAAAATCATCTGAGAGGCGTTTTCCAGCCTTCCATCGGGATATTTTGTATCGTCCCGTGTCACGATGATGTTGGCGGTGCCGCCGGCAAGCCAGACCCAACCATTTTTTCTCACGGCCGTGACGCCGTGCGGAATCGCGTAACTGTTCGTGCTTGCGGACGACGATAATTCCTCTCTGCTTTGAAGCGTGGCGACTGTCTCCAGTTTCCATCCATTCGGAGAAATGGGTGTTACCGCCAGATCGGACTCCTCGCGTTCCATATCCACGCTGAAAATGCTGCCCCGGTTGTCGGCGGCGTACACCGTCCCGGTCATGTAAGAAGCGTATTCGCTGCCCTGCGCGGAACTCAGGAGAGTTGGTTCGGATACCATCATGCCCATGTAAGGGGAGTTTCCCGTCTCGCCGCTCCCTATTCTCATGTCATTATCCACTTCACCGCTCCCGAATCCCTTTATGACGCTCCCGTCCTCGGGGTCGACGAACATGAGCACGGCGCCGTCACGCCCGTTTCGCGACAAGTCAACGGTTTCGTCGAAGCCTCCCGTCAGAGCGATAAAATTCAGCATCGATCCAGGGTTTCCCGTAACTCCAATCGCCGGCTTGGGGCTGTTCAAACCGAGTTTCATCCAGAACCTGTCGGAGTCGTCCTGGGCCGGTTCCGAAAGCGATGGGGAGCTCTCTTCATTTTTCATCCGCGCGAGTTTTTCTCCTATTTTCTCTTTATACCACAGAAATCTCGGCTGCGAGTACGTATCAACATCCAGCGCGTACAGTCCTTTGCCGCCTCTCCCGAGCGCGCCGAGCAGGTACGTGTGCCACCGCGATCCGTCGGAGTTCGACAGCCTGCGGGAAATCAGCGCGCCATCGAGCAGATAGACCGGATAGGCCCGTCTTAGGGTCACATCTCCCGATTTGAGCTGGGATTCGTCGCCATTGACGTCCATCCAACTCAGTTTACCTCCGCCGTATGCCTGGGTCTTCATCGTGGCCATCCTGGCGGGCAGAAGCATGGGCGGCGGGATTAGCGCCATCTTTTCATCGCCTCTCACCGGATCCACGGTATGAAGGATGCCGTCGTTCGACTGGAGATATATCACTGGAGCCTGTCTGTTGATTTCCAGATTGCGCTCCTGGGTCCATTCCGTGTACCCGGGAGGTCCTATTCCGATCGGGGGATCGCTCACCATAGCCACGCCCTGCTGTCCCAGATCGGCGAGAATATTCGTTCGTTTGTAGTCCTTTCCCTGACTGTACGAATGATCGTAGCCGTTGAGCCAGTCGTAAAAGGCGTTGGCCGCGCTGTGTGATCCGAAAGTATCGCCGGGCAGGTTTGCGGCGCTCATATTCCCAGGGATCAACCCGGTAAACGACGCGAATTCGGCGTCGTTCGGCGGTATATCGGTGAAAGACGACCCATTCCAGCGCATCAGCTTCCTCCAGCCGGAAGTCCCGCTCCCGTTTCTCTCGCTCAGCAGTTTATCGTTTAATTCCCAGGCTTTCTCGACTTCAAAACCTTTTTCCTCCGTCTCGTTGACCATGTAGCGGGTGAGATAACCTTCCCACACGTTGTCCCCGCGAATTCTGAACGACGAGTAGTAGAAATCGTACTGCGACGCGTCCTGATTCAGTATGTCGTTAGCGGCGGGAGTCTCGAGCATTTTTCCTTTTCCGGGCTGTTCCACGTGAGTCTCTATGAACGTCAGCGCGTCAGAAATGGCGGCCTTGAGCGACGAAACATCGTCCGCGAAGAAAGCTTCAACGCTCGTGTCGTTGATATCCTTTCCCTGCCCGGCCCGCGCCATCCTGTTCAAGTTTTCCCTCATACGCTCGACTTCTTTCTTCACTTCCGCGTTGCTTTTGACATCCTCGTCTTTGTCCGGGTCCGCGACTATCCCAATGACGAGCGTGCGGATCGGATTGTCGGGGTCTATCGTCTCAAGATCGGCCGTCGTGAGCGCTTTACCCCCCTCGACGCCCTTGGCCGGGTCGTCCAGTACTGCGGGTTTTATCCTCGTTAACGGCTCGTAAGCGGCTT
>JAITAT010000008.1 GCA_031283975.1 Synergistaceae bacterium | reverse complement strand
GAGATACTCCATGAGGGTGGGGCCGTCGTACCAGGGCATGTTCGCGCTCCGTATAAACACGTTGTCGCCTTTGACCGCCGAGAGGGGAATGCAGACGACGGAGAACCCGTCCTTCTCCGATCTTTCGATCTTTCGAACAAGCTCGCCGTAATCGCGTACGATATCGTCGTACACGTCTTTCGACCAGCCCGTGAGGTCCATCTTGTTCACCGCAAGGGCTATGTCGCGAATTCCCAAAAGCGCCGCGATATACGTATGGCGCGCGGTTTGCGGCAAAATTCCGTTACGGGCGTCGATCAGCACAACCGCCGCCTCGCTGTTCGAGGCTCCTGTCGCCATGTTCCCGGTGTACTGTTCGTGTCCGGGCGCGTCGGCCACGATAAATTTCCCGCGCTCGGTCTCGAAGTACCTGTAGGCCACGTCTATTGTGATCCCCTGCTCGCGCTCCGCGAGCAGCCCGTCCATGAGAAGCGAGAAGTCCAGTTCCCCTTCCGCGTTTTTTTTCAGGCTCTCGCGGCGCAGGGCCGACAATTGGTCCTCGAAGAGGCGTCCCGAGTCGTAAAGCAACCGTCCGATGAGCGTACTCTTCCCATCGTCCACACTTCCGCAGGTAAGAAACCTGAGTTGTTTTTTGTCCTCGATTTTATTTTCAATTTTATGCTCGATTTTATGTTCAATTTTACGTTCAAGAAGGCGAGTCAAAAATATCCCTCCTGTTTTTTCTTTTCCATTGAGCCCTCCTGGTCGCTGTCGATGAGTCTGCCCTGGCGCTCGGAAAAACGCGAGACGCGCAGTTCACCGCAGACATCCAGCGCGTTTTCCGCGCCGGACTCGATGGCGCCCGTCAATGGATAACAGCCCAAAGTTCTGAACCGGACCCTGCGCATCTGCGGTTCTTCTCCCTTTTCCAGCTTCATTCGGCAGTCATCGACCATGATCCACGTTTCGGAACGCCTCACGACGGGGCGTTCCTTCGTGAAATAAAGTGGTACGACGGAGATGTTTTCGGCGGCGATGTACTCCCATACGTCGTACTCCGTCCAGTTCGAAAGGGGGAAAACCCGCATCGTCTCGCCTGGGGCAAGCCGCGCGTTGAACAGGTTCCACAGTTCGGGGCGCTGTTTTTTGGGATCCCAGCGGTAACCGGCGGAACGGCGCGAAAATACACGTTCTTTGGCCCTGGAACGTTCCTCGTCCCTGCGTGCGCCGCCCATCGCGGCGTCGAACCCGTATTTGTCCAGTGCTTGCCTGAGAGCCTCCGTTTTCATGATGTCGGTGTAGACGGCCGATCCGTGGGTGAAAGGGTTGACTCCCTCGCGAAGCGCTCTCTCGTTGACGTGGACAATGAGGCGGAGCCCCAGCCGTTTCGCTGTGGCGTCCCTGAAAGCGATCATCTCGCCGAACTTCCATGTGGTATCGATGTGAAGCAGGGGAAAGGGCGGCTTCGATGGATAAAACGCTTTCATCGCCAAATGCAGCATTACGGAGGAGTCTTTGCCTATCGAATAAAGCAGCACGGGGTTTCGAAACTCCGCGGCAACTTCCCTGAAGATGTAAACGCTTTCATTCTCCAAACGTTTTAAATTGGACGACAACATAGCTGACACACCCTCTCGCTGTTCACACGACGAGAATCATAACAATTTATTTATATTTTGCAATGACTTGAAATTTTCGCGTTAAAGTTTTTACAACTATGATGTTATATTATCGGTGGAATAACGCCTCTAACGGGAGGGGATGATTCTTCGGATGCTCAGACTGTTCATTATAGACGACAACGAAATATTCCGGGCCGGGCTTACCGAAATACTGAGGCCGGAAAAGGGTGATTTCGAGGTTTCCGGCAGCGGGGAACCCTCGGACGAAGTTGAGGCATTCTGTACGGCCGCCGCGCCGGACGTGCTTCTTGTGCACGCTTCGGGGCGGGAGATGGACAAACACCTCCAAATCGCCGGCAGGATAAAAAAGAAGGTGGAAGGTACCCGTGTTCTGGTCATAGCCGAGTTCACCGACATCGACTATCTTCTGAAAATAGCCGCGTCCGGGTGCGACGGTTACGTCCATAGCGGTATCTCGGGGCGCTCGCTGGTGAGGATAATCCAAAACCTGGGGAACGACGTCTATATTTTCGACCGAACGGTCATAGACAAAGTGCTCCTTTTGGAGGACGAACGTCGAGTCGTAAAGAGATCGGAACTTTCGCCGCGTGAACAAAGGATCGTGGAGATGCTGGCGGAAGGCCAAAGCAACGCCGCTATCGGCAAAGAATTGAACCTCTCCGCCGGTACCGTAAAAAATCTCATATCGGACATGTTGAAACAGCACCGTTTCAAGAACAGGGCGCAGCTCGTCAAATCGCTGTTTTCTTGACCGTGTGATTCGATCTTATGAAAAGGAAGCGGCAAACATGTCTCAGGAAAAAGCTCAAGAATTTATACGCAGAGTGGGAACGGAAAAATTTTTTTCGAACATGCTGGACAATGTAAAATCCAGGGACAACCTCCTGGACGTCGCCAAGTCCTTGGGCTACGAGTTCACCGTGGAAGAACTTCGGCTGGCGATCGTGCGGATAATGGACCTCGACGAGGCGGATCTCGACTCCGTAATGGGCGGCGCGCAAATGTTTGGATATGGGAAAGCGCTGTCCCTCGTCAATTTGTTAGGCATGCAAAACGCGGAATGATTTACGGTTCCGTACAAAATGACATTTCATCACCGCGAAGGGACACCGCGCGACGCCGGCGCCTTTAGAAACGGCCCCGCGCGATAGGGTTCGTCGATTGACGCTTACAGTATATCATGCCTTTTTCGTGCCATTCGTCACTTTTTTATTTTCTCCTGATAAGGTACAATACCGTTATTTTATCGCAGCGATGACGACGTAACGCAGCGATGATCACATTGTGGAAGGAGGCTTTATCTATGAGCGTTGCGGACCTGAAGAAGTACGGTCAAATGTGCGCGGAAAACGATAACACCCGTAAGAAGGCCAAGGAAATCGGTCTGAAAGATCTGGAAGGTCAGATAGCTCACGCAAAATCTCTGGGGCTGGAGATTTTCAGGGAAGATTTTGAGGCCCTCTCCAAGGAGAGCGGTTTGAACGGGAGAAACGAGCTGAG
>JAITAT010000003.1 GCA_031283975.1 Synergistaceae bacterium | reverse complement strand
GGACGGCTCCGGTTATGATTTTTGCGGGGAGATACGCCGGGCTACGAACGCTCCGATCATCTACCTAACATGCAGGGACGCGAACGAGGACATCATCCGCGGGCTGGGCGCCGGGGGAGACGACTACATCACCAAACCGTTCGACTTGGGCGTACTCTCAGCGCGGGTATACGCCCAACTCAGGCGCTCCATGAATTTCGGTTCGCCGGTTGTATTGGAAGCCGGAATAATAGAGCTTCCGCCCATGACCATAAATATGCGGAGCGGCCGCGTCATCCTCGAACGCGAAGAAGTTCAGCTCGCGCCGAAAGAGTTGCAGCTATTGGCTTTTCTGGCGGCTCACGCCGGAAGGGAGTATAGCCCGCGGGATTTGCTGGAAGCGGTTTGGGGCGATTTACCTGAACTTGATACAGGCACTGTCAAAAAACACATCTCCACGCTCAGGAAAAAATTGAGACTCGGCGAGGACAGCCCGTTCAAAATACGCTGCACCAGAAAAAAGGGATACATATTCTCCAAGGTCATCGACAGACCGGAATGGTGAAACGTACGCGAGTCCCGACGCCAGCTTCGCTTGCGATCTCCATCTCGCCGCCGTGCGCTTCCGCGATATGTTCTCGGATATAAAGGCCGGGTCCCGCTCTCGTGCCGTTCGCGGCGCGTTTTTTCGAGCTGTCGCGGCTTTTGAAACGCTCGAATATCACCGGCAGGCGCTCCGGCTCGATGCCTTCGCCGGTGTCCGTAGTTAATTTTAAACTCTTGCCGCTGTCAAAGTCGAGTTTAAGCGAATACTTACTCCGGCATGTTTCATTATATAGCGGAAGTTCGTTGCGGGAGCAGGCGCTAAATGTTAAAATCAATCCATATAAACAGCGCGATATCGCGACAAAGCGTCTAAAAACAGGAGGGATAGCCATGGATGTTCGTTTCTTCACTCGCAACATCGAGGCAACGGATGAACAAAAAGATTTCATGGAGGAAAAACTGTCCAAGATCGAGAAGTTCTTCAATAAAATTTCGGACGTGCAGGTGGTGCTGAGTTTCAAGCGCGGCATGAATATCGTCGAGATAACGGCCTCCGCGAACGGTCTCGTCATGCGGGGGGAGGATCACTCGCCCGACATGCGCAAGGCGTTCGACAAAGCGCTGAAAAATATAGAGCGCCAGGTAAAGCGCCATAAGGACTATCTGAAAGACCATACGCATATAAGAACCAGGGACTTGGATATATCGTTTGGCCTCCCGTCCGACATCTTCGGCGATAAGAGGGACAGTGACGACGTCAGTCCGACTGACATAGTGAAGGTAAAGCGCTTCCCGGTGGCTACGATGCTTCCCGCCGAAGCCACGCGGCAAATGGATCTGCTGGGGCACAGTTTCTTCCTGTTCCGCAACGGGGACAGCGGTAATTTCAACGTGGTGTACAAACGCAACGACGGCGGTTACGGTCTGCTGGAACCGCAAGACTGACGCGGACGTGAGCCGGGCTGCAAGATAAAAGCGTGCGGTCTTACGAATTAAACGACGTTCAGGAAGAAGCCGTCAGGTGGTGTGACGGTCATCAGCTTGTGCTGGCTGGGGCCGGCAGCGGCAAGACGAGAGTGCTGACGGCCAAAATAGCGCATCTTGTAGAGGCCGGGCATGTGCCGCCGCGGAAGATATTGGCTGTGACGTTTACCAACAAGGCCGCGCGCGAAATGCTCGAACGGGTCAAGGGGATGGTGGGGGACGACCTTCACGGTATGTCGATCTCCACGTTCCACGCGTGGGGGCTGCGTTTCCTTCAGCGCAACCGGCAATCCATGAGCGCCCTTGGTTTTTCGCCGAACTTCGTGGTGTTTGACAGAGGAGACTGCCGGAACCTGGTCAAGAAAATCCTCCGGGAACTTGGGGAAGACGTCAAAACCTGCGGCGAACTGCTGGAAAAAATATCCGCGGCGTACTCCGGCTGCGATCCGCTCACACTCGAATCCGACATGGATAGCGATACGCGCCTGGTCTACGAAAAATATCGGGAAAGCCTGAGATTACAGGGAGCGATCGATTTCGACGATCTGATGATTCTGCCCCTGCATATACTGGAGACAGATGAAACGATATTGGAAAAAACGCGGAACTGGCTCGAATGGATTCTGGTTGACGAATACCAGGACGTAAATACGCCGCAGTACCTTCTGCTGAAATTGCTTTCCGGGCGCTCGGCGCGCGTCATGGCCGTCGGCGATCCCGACCAGTCGATATACGGCTGGCGAGGCGCCGATATTAATCTGATAATGAATTTCGAGAACGACTTCGAGGGCGCGCGCGTATTCGTCCTCGATCAGAATTACAGATCGACAGGCAGCATACTCACCGCCGCCAATTCCGTCATAAGAAACAACTTCGGGCGGCGTGAAAAAAACCTCTGGACGTCCTCGGGCGGCGGAGCGCCCGTCAAGGTTATAAAGTTCGCGAACGACATCGGCGAATCCGAATTTATCGCGGACGAGATAGAACGGCTCGTCTCCGGCCCTGGGGAGAAAAACTACGACTACAAAGACATCTGCATACTCTACAGAATGAACGCCCTGTCGCGCTCCTACGAACAGTCTCTCCTGGAAAGGGGCGTACCTTACAGGATAGTTCGGGGTACGTCGTACTACGAGCGCAAGGAGATAAAGGACGTGCTGGCGATGATGCGTCTCGCGGTGAACCCGAAGGACGAGACATCGCTCGAACGCGTTGCCAACATACCCGCCAGGGGATTGGGGAAAAAGGCCGTCGCCGCTTTGGCGGCGCACCTTCGCGAGGCGGGTAATTCGCCGGACATATGGAACGAATTTGGGGAAAACCCTCCGCAAAAAGGCCGCGCCGCGTCGGGGATTATGGAACTTTCCAGGGTGATGTCCGGCATAAACGGCGAAGATAACCTCGGGGGCGCGGTAAATTACATACTATACAATTGCGGGTACGACGAATATCTGAGGGAAGAGTTTCCCGACGATTGGGAGGATCGCCTCGAAAATGTTCAGGAGATCGCTTCGATAATGCCATCCGGCAGCATCTCCGACGCTTTGTCCGAGGCCGCTATCTATACCGATCAGGAAATGCTCGACGGTTACGGTTCCCATGTGAACCTGATGACGCTGCACGCCGCGAAGGGGCTGGAGTTCCCCGTCGTGTTCATGGCGGGTATGGAGGAGGATATATTTCCGTCCGCCAGGGCGTTGGACGACGGGGACTCCATTGAAGAGGAGCGAAGGCTCTGTTACGTCGGAATGACCAGAGCCCGCGAGAAGCTTTTTATGTCCGGGGCGATCAGGCGGAGACTCTTTGGCCAGGACAAACCGTCGCGGCTATCGCGGTTCGTGCGCGAGCTTCCTGACGGCGTAACGATCGACGACAGGGCAAAAGGAGGTGAATCTGATGTTTTCCGTGGTGGTAACAGGAGAAATTGGCGCTGGTAAGAGCACTTTGACCAGGATATGGGGAGAGATGGGGGCAAACGTCTTTGAACTTGATACGCTGGCGAAAAAACATTGGTCGCGTCCCGAAATAAGGGAAGCCGCCGAACGTCGTTGGGGGACGAGCGTGTACGAGAACGGCGTCCCCGTTTATAAGAAAATCGCGGAGAATGTCTACAAAGACTTTGAGGAATATCGGTTCAGCGCAAATCTCATTCACCCTCCTACCATGGTGGAGATTTCAAGAGAGGCGCGCAACGTCGGAGGATGGGTGGCCGTCGAATGTCCGCTGCTTTTCGAGACGGGATGGTTCGACCTCGTGGACTGCGTGGTATGCGTGACTTCCACTGACGATCTGAGGATGGAAAGAAGCGCGTCAAGGGGCTGGAGCGAGGATGAACTCTCGATCCGCGAGCGTTTTCTGATGGGCTCGCTGAAAAAACAGTCCATGTCCGACATAGTTCTGTGCAATATAGGCAGTCTGGAAGCGTGGGAGACGAGGGCGCGCGAAATTGGCAACCTTATGCTCAAGATGTCCACGGTACATGAAATCAGCGTCTTTTGCAAAGACCGTTCGGAGGCCCGCCGTATAGCCTCCATCTTGCTGGATCGGCGTTTAGCCGCCGGGACGACCATAACGGAGGTCGAAAACATGTATCGATGGAAAGGCGAGATAAAAGACGTTCAGGAGTGGCGCCTGAGCGGTTATACGACAGGACGGAATCTGCGCGGCGCAATGGAGTGCGTCAGGCAAAACCATTCCTACGAGGCGCGCCGTGACCGCGAACGAGGTGGCGCGTTCGAATTTCCAGACCCTCAAATGGGTCGTGGAAAACTGCGAATGAGCATTCGCCGAGATAAAGAGGTGACAGCGCTTTGAACTATAGCAATACGGGCATTGTCGAGATGCTGCTTCGAATCCCCGGCCTGCTGTGGGCTTTATCATTCCATGAGTTTTGTCACGGCTGGGTGGCGTATAAACTTGGCGACAATACGGCCGAGAGACAGGGGCGGCTTTCGTTGAACCCGCTCGCGCACCTCGACCCGGTGGGGACGCTGATGCTGATATTTTTCCGCTTCGGCTGGGCGAGACCCGTGCAGATAAACTCGCGGAACTTCAGAAAACCCAAGCGCGATATCGTGCTGGTGAGCCTCGCGGGCGCGGCCGGCAATTTTCTGAGCGCGCTCGCGGTAGCCATATTTTACGGCCTGCTGGCGAGATTTTTCCCCTATTTTCTTTTTTCAGGCAATATAGCGATGACGCCGTTTCATATGGTGATGATGGATATGCTGCTGATAAATGTGGGGCTGGGGATATTCAATCTGATACCGATCCCGCCGCTCGACGGTTCCAGGGTGCTGTCGGTATTTCTGCCCTTCTCCTGGCTGCGCGGTTTTTTCTTCCTCGAAAGATACGGAATAATTATCATATTGGCGCTTTCTTTGAGCGGTATTATGGGCAAAATAATGGAGCCGTTTTTCGGATTGGCGGTATCTTCTCTTTTCAAGATAACTTCTTTAATTGGAGGAGCATAATATTAAATGAAAATATTGCTTACTAACGACGATGGAGTGATATCTCAAGGCATACAAATCATCTCGCGTATGCTGGCCGACAAAGGCTGGCTTGCCGCTGTCGTGGCGCCCGACCGTGAGCGCAGCGGAATGGGGCACGCCATAACCGTCGATCGCCCCGTGCGTGTGCGCCCGCTCGATCCGGGCATGTTTTCCGCGGGGGTTTCGGCATACGCTTGCGACGGAACACCTACCGACTGCGTCACCATCGGGCTGGAGATGTTGTTCCCGTCGGCGGACTGCGTCGTTTCCGGCATCAATCAAGGCCCTAATATGAGTGACGATGTGACTTATTCCGGCACGGTATGCGCCGCCATGGAGGGCGTCATCCTGAAACGCCCCGCGGTGGCGGTATCCCTGTGCAGCAAGCCCGGCGACAGTTTCAAACACAACATGACCGCCGCTCTCTCGGCGATGGCGGTGCTGGAGCACGTCGAAAAAAATCCGCTGCCGCCCGGTGCGCTGCTCAACGTAAACGTGCCCAATGAACTCATCAAAAACATAAAAGGTTTCAAACTCACCCAGCGCGGGAAGCGCGAGTACATCGACAAGATAACCTGCATGAAAGACCCTCACGGAAATGACAGTTATTGGGTAGTCGGACAAATATCAGACGAACATCAAGAGGGAACCGACGTCACGGCGGTGAACGAGGGTTACGTGTCGGTCACTCCGATAAGCATGGACATGACGGATTACGGCCTGCTCGTCGAGATGCGCTCCGATTCTTTGGACAAAAAGCTCGATAAATCCTTGAATATCGCGTAATAAAGAGGCATCGGCCGCCTCGGATGTGTTCAGTGCCGTCACCGGAACAGGCGGCGCTTTTACAATTCCGTTACAAAATTATGACGCGGGTGTGACAACTGTTCGCTGTTTTTTCGTATCATAGTTCCGGGAGGTGACGTCGATGTCACATAGGTTGAAGTTATCTGTATTGGCGTTAGCAGCGCTTGTTTTTTCCGGAACCGCGAGCGCGGAGACGGCGCGTTCGGTCGTGCTGAAAGTCGGAATGGATACCCCGGTCGTCAGCGTTGGCGGCTCCAGGAAAGTGACGGTGCGGGCGCTTGTCGATCCTGTACTATCGAAGACTGACAAGCGAGCGCCGCTGGCAGTGGCGCTCGTAATAGACAAATCCGGTTCGATGGGCACGGGCGAAAAGATGGAAAACGCTAAACGCGGCGCGCTGGAGGCTCTCAGTATGCTCGGCGGTAATGACACGGCGGCCGTAGTGGTCTACGACGATGAACCGTACGTCCTGGTTCCGGCGGGGCCGGCAGGGGATTATGACCGTTTCGGGCAAAAAATATCCCGCGTCAGAGCGGGTGGCAACACGGCGCTTTACGACGGAATTGAGAAAGGGGCAGGCGAAATAGCGCCTTTCATTGAAACAGGCCATGTTCCGCGCGTCGTTCTTCTTTCCGACGGGCTTGCCAATGTCGGCCCATCGACAGTGGAAGCATTGACCGGCCTTGGGCGGCGGCTCGCGCGCAGGGACATAACCATCACAACGATAGGGCTGGGGCTTGATTACGATGAAGATACGATGACGGCTCTCGCGTCCCAGAGCGGAGGCAACGCGTATTTTGCGAAAAATTCAGACGCGCTTTCCGAGATATTCCTGCGCGATATGCGGGACGCGGTAGCGCTGACCGGGCGCCGAGTGAAAGTGACGCTTTACTGTGAGGAAGGAACTAAACCGATTCGGACTCTGGGGCGCGAAAGCTCGGTGGAACGCAATATCGCGGAGACCGATATCGGCAGCCTGTACGGGACTGAAAAATACGCGCTCTTTGAACTGGAAATCCCTGAGGGACGGGACGGAATGACGCTGCGCGCCGGGAGCGTGAAAGTGGAGTATATCGATGCGGTGAGCGGCTTGCCGGTCACGCTCGAATCCCCGTTTGAAATAAGATACGAGGAAGACTCGTCCGAAGTGGCGAAAAACCGCGACGTTGAAATAACTCATCAGGCCGAGATGGCCAAAACCGCGGAGATAAGGGAAGGCGCGGTCAGGCTGGCCGATGACGGCCGCGTTAAAGAAGCGTCGGATCTTCTGCGCGGCAGGGCGGACTATTTGAAATTAAACGCTCCGCTTCCCGCATCCGCCAAAGCCGGGGAGGAAATGAAAGGCGACATTTCGGATTTCGACGAACTCGCGTCATATATGATGGAAAACGAGTCTATGTCCAACGAACAGCGCAAAAAAAGCGTCAACAAAGCCTACGTGACGAAAAATCAACAGTCGGACGTGGACGATCAATCGGACAGGGATGAAAGCGAATAGGAAAACACTTGCCCGAACCCTGATATTGGTGCTCGTTACGGCGGTGCTCATTCCCGGCATCGCCTTGAGCATGCTCGCGCTCCGCGCGGCGGAAAGAGAGCAGGCTTACGTCGAGCGGCGCATGGAGGGGGCGCTTGCGGCGGAAATTGACCTGGCGTCGCGCAGAGTGGAACAACTTATGCGGGATGTGCGGGATTCATTGTACCGCGAAGCGGAGTCTGAAATCGGCAGTTCACTGCCGGTTGAGTTGTGGCCGGAAATCGACCCGTTTGTCGGCATTCCTTTCACACTGAACAAGGGCGGCCTTCGGATAGCCGACAACGGCGGCGAAAAGCGGCAGCGCTTCATGGATATATTCGGGCTTTTTTTGATTGGAGGCGCCCGTCTTCCGGTGTACGATCTCGTGACGCGAATATACAGAACCGAATCGCGGGCGGAGACGGCCGGAGCGTCGTCATTTGCGAGCGAGCCTGTGAGTTTGCCCTTATCCGATGGCAATACGGGTATTTCCCGCCAGATGATAGAGAGCAGGATGGAGACGGATACCGAAGCCCGTGACGAGGTTTTCAAACAGGCTTCGGCCTCCGGGTTCGAGATACTTCAGCGCAACGTAGTGCCGCAGGCCAGGAAGTATCCGCCCGCGCAGGCCGGGGAGATGGCGGCGGATGCGCTTTCTCCTCCGGCTCCGAAGGATGAACTCGGTTTGGAGCCGAAAGTGGCTATTCCGGGACTCGCCGCCGGAAACTCGAATCTTCGCCAGACTCGTTCGAAAACCGTGTCGCGCAGCCGATCGTTTGCCGATCTGATTTCCGAATCCGACGCGGGGTTGTTGCCGTACATATCGGATGAGGGGCTGGAAGTGCTTTTTTGGGCGAAAAAATCCGAGGACGTCATAATCGGATGCTCTGTCCGCATGGAAATTCTAAGAGACAAGATCGCCGACCTGATTCCGGATATATTTTCCGAGGCACGAATATTGACCGTACTGGATGAGACAGGTTCCCCCATAGTGGCGCCGGAAACGTTGCTGGCCGGCGAGCCTGATTGGAGCCGGCCGTTTGTCGCGCGGGAGATATCCCCCGAATTGCCCAGATGGGAAGTCGGGGCATGGCTGTCCGATCCCGGAGCGCTCGCGGCAAGGGCGAATTATGCGCGCGTCGTGATATGGGTTCAGGTAGCGACCCTATGTTCGGTGATGTTCATAGGAAGCGTCGTACTGATTCGCATGATGTCCTATGAAATGCGCGTGGCGTCTCAAAAAACGACCTTTGTGGCGAACGTGTCCCACGAGCTTAAAACTCCGCTGACTTCGATAAGGCTGTACGCGGAAATATTGCTTTCCGGCAAACAGAGCGACGAAGAACGAAGGCGCGAGTATCTTAGAACGATGATGTCCGAAACCGACAGACTCGCGCACCTGGTTGACAATGTCCTAATGTTTTCACGAAAAGGTGAGGGCAGGGAACGATATAAGAGTGAAAAATTTTCCATGACCGAAGTGGCGAGGGCGACGTTTTTACAGTTCGAACCGCATCTCGCGAGATTGGGTTTCGCGGCGTCGTTTTCCGGCAATGGCCCGCTGACGGTGAAAGGCGACAGGGAAAGTTTGAAGCAGGTCATAATGAACCTGCTTTCGAATGCCGAAAAATACTCGGGCGGCGTCAAAGAGATATCTGTCGAATGCGCCCTCGAGAATGGGTATGCCGGCGTATCGGTCGCCGACAGAGGCATCGGTGTGGAACCCGGCATGAAAGATAAAATTTTTAAGGAATTTGTCCGGGGGGATGATTCCCTGTCCGCTCCGCGCGGCGGAAGCGGGCTGGGGCTTTTTATAGCCAGGGATATAGCGAGGCGTCACGGCGGAGATGTGGCATACGCTCCAAGGCACGGGGGAGGCAGTATATTTACGCTGACGCTTCCTGTCTGTCCTGACGAAGGCGACTCGCCGGAACGAAAGGAAGTATGTGACGGGTGAACGAGAAAATTCTTGTAGCCGAGGATGATCCCGCGATACTCGCGGGGGTGTCGGATTTGTTGAAATTAGAGGGGTACGAGGTGCTGGAGGCCGCAAATGGCGCCGCCGCGATCGAGCTTTATAAAAAATCACGGCCGGATCTCATCCTGATGGATATCATGATGCCTCTTATAAACGGATACGATGTATGCAGGGAAATAAGACGTTCCGACTCAGTTACGCCTATTTTGATGCTCACCGCAAAGGGAGAGGAAGTCGATAAGGTCATCGGGCTGGAACTTGGCGCCGACGACTATATCGTAAAACCTTTCGGCATAGCGGAATTGACGGCCCGAATCCGTTCCGCGCTCCGCCGCGCGTCTCTTGGTAAAAAAACATCATCGAACACCGGGGAAACTGAACTGATTATGGGAGACGCCGTTATAAATTTCGAGAGGATGACGGTCAGAAAAGGCGAAAAAGAACCGGTTCAGCTTACGCCCAAAGAGACGGAACTGCTGCGGTATCTCGCGCGTAACCCCGACAAGGTGATATCACGTGAGACCCTGCTCGACGCGGTATGGGGCATAGAACCGGACTGCGACATCACTACGCGCTCGATCGATCAGCACGTCGCCAGGCTGCGGCAGAAAATCGAACTGAAGCCCTCGGAACCCCGGGTAATCATCACGGTTCACGGAGCGGGGTATCGCTTCAAAGCGGACGGGTGACGGCGTTCCTCTCTCAGACGCGAAAAGAGGAGGCCTCCTCCCGCAGTCCCGATGCCAAATTGGCGAGATTATCGCAGGATGAGGCGATTTCTTCGGTGGACGCCAGTTGTTCCTCGGAACTAGTGACCACGTTATCTACGTCCGAGATGTTTTCCATGCTTATCTCCTCGATCCCGCCGATGAGCGAAGCAAGTTCATGATTGCCGGAGGTTATTTTTTCGATCGAGGATGAAACGGTCTTTATTTGATCCGATAACGATATGATCGACGAGGCGATCCCTTCGAAAATTTCCCCGGCGGAGTTGACGACTTCCGTGCCCGTCGACACGCTGTCCAAGGCGGATTTTGCCGTTTCAACGGTTTGTACCATCCAATCCTGATTTTCTGAAATAAGGGCGGCTATTTTCTGTGCCGCGCCGCTAGAACTTTCAGCCAGGTTTCTGACCTCCTCCGCCACGACCGCAAAACCCCGGCCGGATTCTCCGGCCCTTGCCGCCTCGATCGCCGCGTTCAGCGCAAGCAGATTGGTCTGTTGAGCTATCGAAGAGATAACGCTGACGATCTGACCTATCTCGTTGTAGCCGTCGGAAAGTTTGGCCACGGCGTCTCTAACGGCGGAGGAATCGAGCCCTATTTTCTTCATCTGGTTCATCGCTCTCTCGATCACGAGCTGCCCCTCGTCCGCGTTTTTTGATGTGCCGGAGGCGATATTGTTCACTTCGATCATCATTGTCTGCGCGGTTTGAGTGATTTCGGAAATTTCGTTCGCTATAGAGGAGACGTTCTTGGTTGAATCGGCCTGCGTTTTAGTGCGCTTGGAAATGTCGGCCATAGCACGGCTGACGACCTCGGATACCTTGGCGCAGTTCATCGAACCGAGCTGAAGTTCTGTGGTGGCGCTCGCGAGGTTTTCGGCTCCGGACATTACTTTCGTTATCAAACCATACAGATTTTTTTTCATCATGACAAACCCAAGAGCCAGTTCGCCGGTCTCATCGCCCGGTTTGACGTTGACCGCGCGTTCTCTGAGGTCGCCGTCGGCCATTATCAGACACTCGTCCCTGATCAGGGCGATTGGCGCGGCCACTCTATTGCTGATCAGGACGATTAAAACGAAAGCTATGACGATGAAGCTCACGGAGATCGCAATCATGATCTTTGAGAGGCGGTTCACGTCTTTGCTGAACTCCACGACTGGAGCCGCTACTCCGACAAGCCAATGCTGTCCGCCCTGAAGGCTGATGGGAATCAGCACTCCGTCGTAATCAATGCCGTTGAAATCGTAAGTACCGGTGACTTCCGTATTCCAGCCGGAAGATGCGTTCCTGAACAGTTCGATTAAATTGTCATCGATTTCCGTGAAGCCCACTCCCGCATCCGGGTTCGCGCGTTTCTCGCTTATATTGAGCTTCCCTACTATGCTGGGGTTTTTAGTGTCGGATATGATGAGTCCGGTTTTGTCCACGATAAAGCCATAGCCTGTTTCCTTGAATTTCATGTTTTTTATTATGCCGTCCATTCTCCCCAGATCATACGTCACCCCGAGAATTCCGGATAATTCGCCCTCATTCATGACAGGTTCGCAGATCATGACGGACGGCCTTCCTGTCGAACTCGATATCGTCACGTCTGAGACGTAAGAAGCCTTTGTCGAAGACACTTTTTTGAAGTATTCGCGCGTACTCGCGTCGAATGTGGTATTGACCGAACGTATCGCGCTGCCGTCCGGCCAGACAAAAAAGAGTACGTCGAACATTCCCGTTTTGTCGAACATATCCGACATGACGGCGACCATCTCTTCTTTGTCTCGGCCTTCCCTTATGACCTGCATCGCCGACATCGCTTTTAGATAGCCCGAAATAGATTCCATATTGGCATTAAGTTGTTCGGCGTAACGGGAACCTATCGCGAAAGCCGTTTCTCTGGCGCTGTTTGAAAGGGCGATTCGTGATAAATTGTAACTGGCAACCGACAGAACCAAAAAAGACACAACAAACAAAG
>JAITAT010000163.1 GCA_031283975.1 Synergistaceae bacterium | reverse complement strand
GCCTCCACCTGCATCTGGGTCAGGTCGCGCGCTATCGAAAAGAGCGTCGGAGTCTGGAGGCTGGAAGCGACGGTCTGCCCCACTTCGACCTGGCGGGAGACCACCACCCCGTCTATGGGAGAGAATATCTTGGCGTATTCAAGGCTTGTCTCCGCCTGTTTCAAAGATTCCTCCGCCTGGATCACCCGCGCGTTCGCCTCGACCATCGACGCTTTGGCGAGGGTCAGGCTCGTCTCGGACGAGTCGAGTTCGCTGCGCGCTATCAGCTTCCGGTTCCACAGTTCTTTGTTGCGCTTGTGAACGCGGGACTCGTTTTCCACCTGCGCGCGCGCCTTCGCGACGCCGGCGTGGGCAAGCGACAGCGACGCGCGGCTCTCCTTCACCTTCGACTCCAGCACGTCGGGGTCAAGTACGGCCAGTAACTGACCCTTTTTGACGGGGCTGTTGAAGTCCACATGTATCTCCTCGATGGTTCCCGAAACCTGGGTGCCCACCGTGACCATCTCGACGGCGTTCACCTTTCCGGTCGCGCTGATGGTCGAAGTTATGGAGCCCCGCGTCACCGGCTGGGTTTTGTAGGAGTAGGCCGCCCGGGCCGGGCGGGTCCACTGGTATCCCCAGTAACCGGCGGAGCAGAAAACCGCCGCCGCAATCAAAAATTTCACGGCTTTTTTCACTTATCATTACCTCCATCTTCCGTGCCGGCGGTTCTGGCAAATTCCACACCCGCCGCTTTTTCGAGATTTATTATAGCCAACTGAAGATCGTGGTGAGCGCGTTTATTGGAGAGAGTAGCGTCGGTGAACGACACCAGCGCGTCCGTGACCTCCAGAGGGTCGCCCACTCCCGTCTCGTAACGGCCTACGGCCATCCTGCGGTTTTCCTCCGCGTTCACGAGCGTCAGTTCCGAAACTCTGATGCGCTCGCGCGCCTTGATTATATCGGTCTTGGCGCGGCTCACCTCCAGCAGTATGTCCTGCCTCAGTTTTTCGTGCGAGGCTTCCAGCGACATTACCTGCGCCCGCGCGGAGTCGACTCGGGCTTTATACGCGCCGCCGTCGATTATCGGCACCGTCATCCTGAGCCCGGTGTTCCAGCCCATTGCGAGATGTGAAAAGTCGTTCTCGTCTCCGTCTCCGCTGTAACCTCCGGAAAGAGAAACCGACGGAGCGTTAGCGCGAGCGTCGGAGCGCAGCGAGAGGATGCCGGCGTCGATTTTGAGCCGCGACGCCCTGTAATCGGTTCTGTTTTCGAGGGCCATGTCAGCCGCCGCGCTCTCCGTTCCGTCCGGCAGGGTGATGACTTCGAGCCCCGGAGAGGTTATGTCGAACTCCTCGGACGGATCGGCGCCCATCGCCGAGGCAAGCGACGCGCGCGCGTCGCGGATGTCGGCCGACGCCTCCGCCAGTGACATCTGCGCGTTGCCCAGGTCGACCTCGGCCTTTGTGACGTCGTACCACGGTTTGGTTCCCGCCTCGTAAAAACCCTTAGCCTGTTCCAGGTGTTGTTCGAACGCCCTGACCGACTCCTCGCGCTGGCGTGTTATCTCGTAATCGAGCAGCAGCGTCAAAAACGCGGATTTGACGCCCGACCTCACTCCGAACAGCGTGTTTCGGGCTTCCTCCTCCGTAGCCGACAGTGACGCGCGCGACGAGTCGACGGCGTACTTGTTGCGGTTCGCGTCGTAAACCTTCACGCTCGCGGACAGCCCCAGGGAACTGCCCAAATTTTCGGACATCTCGTTTCCGCTGCGCGTCACAGCGGCGCTGCCCGAAATTTCGAGGCGATCCGAGACCGCGCTCGACGCGAGCCGTCCGGCGGCCGACGCGACCGACGCGTTCGCCCCGGCTATGCCGGGGTGATTTGCCTCCGCGGCCGCAAGACAGTCCTCCAGTGTCAAAACCTGCGCTCCCTCCGAACGCGCAATCCCCCACGACAGAAACATAGCGCAGCAGACCGCTAACAGGCCCAACCTCCCGGCAGGGAACGATATTTTTTCCGCCATAAGCTGCACCTCCAATCTCCATACAATGTTATGGCTGAGTTATAAACTCCATTGTGGGATAATTTTAAACAGAATTTAAAATGTTTCGCAATTCTTGGTATCGGAAAAAACCACTATCGGATTGCGCGGTTTATGCCAATTTAAAATCAAATGATTTCAATTATAAATAGTTAAATATAATCACAATATGTTTCATCAATATTGAACTCTCAAACACAGTCATAGTAAAATAAGCGAAACTTAATCCGCCGCAACGCGCCGGGATGTCCGGGGATACTAAATCGAAATATCTTGGAGGAACGATGCCATTGAAGAACGGCCGAACGAAACTGCTTGTCACCGGAGGCGCCGGTTTCATCGGAAGCAACCTGATCAAATACGCCATCGAAAAAGGATACGGCGTGGCCAATCTCGATAAACTCACTTACGCGGGCAACCTGTCGTCGCTGCAATCCCTTGCCGGAGACAGTAGTTATACTTTTGTGAAGGGGGATATTTGCGACAGGGCGCTCTTGAAATCCGTGTTTGACAGCCAGGAACCCGACGCCGTTTTGCATCTCGCGGCGGAGTCCCATGTGGATCGTTCGATAGACGGGCCGGCCGATTTCATAAATACCAATATTGTGGGGACTTTTACTCTGCTCGAAGCGGCAAGGCGGTATTTTGGAACGCTCGAACCGGAGCGGGCTTCGCGTTTCCGATTCCTGCACGTCTCGACCGACGAGGTGTTTGGTTCGCTGGGGGACGAGGGCCGCTTCAGCGAAAAGACCCCTTACTCCCCCCGTTCCCCGTATTCCGCGACGAAAGCCGCATCCGACCATCTGGCACGAGCGTGGAGCCATACGTATGGGTTGCCGGTTCTGATAACCAACTGTTCGAATAACTACGGGCCGTATCAGTTTCCTGAAAAACTGATTCCTCATGTCATACTGTCCGCGCTCGCCGAAAAACCGCTTCCAGTGTACGGCGACGGCAGCAACGTGCGCGACTGGCTCTACGTCCGCGATCACTGCCGCGCTATCATCGGCGTGCTGGAGCGCGGCGGCGTGGGAGAAACGTATGTGATAGGCGGAGACAGCGAGCGCTCGAATCTTCAAGTAGTTCAAAATATCTGCGGCATTCTCGACGAAATGACCCCGAGACCGGAAGACAGGCATTACGGCGAACTGATAACTTTTGTGAAAGACCGCCCCGGGCACGACCATCGCTACGCGATGGACGCCGGAAAACTGAAAGCCGAATTCGGCTGGGCTCCGCTTCATACTTTCGAGGAAGGGCTGCGTGAGACGGTGAAATGGTATATGGACAACAAAGGCTGGACAAACGATGTATTGAGCGGCGATTATCGGCTGTCCCGCATCGGTCTGGGAGATGGAACGCCATAGCGCGCTGAAAACGCGCGTATCAATGATTATAGGATAACGGAAAAACGGCGCATATAAAACGGTTTTAAAAGATTGAGCGGTGTTATAATCTTTTTTCAGAGGAACAAAAATATCTTAACGCAAGGAGTTCGATGAAAATTGAAGATGAGGAAAAGCATTGAAATTTCGCTGGCGGCAATAGTTATCTTTGCCGCGCTGATATGCGCCGCGGGCGCGTTTGCGGCCGAGGGCGGCACCGAGACTTACGTCTCGCTTCTGGTTCAGCCGGAGTGGTTAAAAGCTAATTTGGACAAGGTCATATTGATAGACGCCCGCGCCCAGTCGCTTTACAAAGGACAGCAAGGACACCTCCCCGGAGCCGTGAATGCCGAGTGGACGTACTTTGCCAATATGAACGGCAAAGCCGGCGATCCGACTTATGGCGCGGTGTTCGACGCTGCCGCGACGGCCAAGAAAATCGGAGCGCTCGGCATCGACGGCAAGAAGGATATTGTGGTATACGGAGACGGCGGCGACTGGGGCAACGCCGGGTTTGTCGTGTGGCTTCTCCGCATGGCCGGCGTGAACAACGCCAGGATTCTCGACGGGGGGTTCACCGTATATCGCGCCGCGGGCGGCAAAACCTCCGATAAGACCACTGCCAATAAAGCGGTGGCTTTCGCCGGGACGAAACGCGACGATTCATACATCGTCAACACCGATTGGATGAAAGAAAACTACAACAATCAGGAAATTAAAGTGGTCGACGTCAGAGGCGCGGACGAATACACCGGCAAAATTCGCCCGTTCGGCGAGCGCCGTCCCGGACATATCCCCGGCGCCGTGAACCTGTCATGGGACAGCGTCTACACAAAGGATTTCAAGGTTCTTCCGGAAGGGGAACTGACGGCGATATTCGAGAATGCCGGTTTCGCCGATAAAAATCAGACCATAGTCTGCTATGACACTTCGGGAGTCAGGGGAGCGTTCATGACGATGATGTTCCGTCTCGCCGGCTACGCCAACGCGCGTTGCTATAACCCATCTTACCAGGCATGGTGCGCCGATACCAACACTGAAATAACCCAGGGACCAAACCCCTGAACAATCACGTCGGCTTAAACAAGGCCCGAAACGGCAATCGCCGTTTCGGGCCTTGTTTTTAGAGCGTCATCGCGAGTCGGTTTGCGCATCGAGTTGCTTTCATCCGCCGGCTATTCCGAAGCCATTTTGGCCGCAGTCTGGTAGTCTATCTTTCCCACGCCTATCTTGGGCAATGCCTCCACGGTTATTATTTTTTTCGGTATGGCAAGTTCCGGCAGGCCGTTTTTCGTCAGAGCGAACCGCAGTTCCTCTCTGTCGGCGTTTTTACGTTCCGTCAGCATCGCTATCACTTCTCCCCGGCTGTCGCCGCCGGATATGCTGACCACCGCGTGAGGTTCGTCGGGCCAGACTTCCTGCACCGCTTCCTCTATATACGCCAGGGAGACCATCTCTCCCCCTATCTTGGCAAAACGCTTTGCCCTTCCCACGATCGTTATGAAGTCCTCGCTGTCCATGACCACTATATCGCCCGTGTCGTAACCTTCTTCCGGAACCTTGGTTATCGAACCGTCCTCTCGTATATAGCCCTTCCTGATGTTCGGGCCTCGCACTACGAGACGGCCCCCTTCGGCGACTCCGTCGACTGGGACGAGAGTTGTCTTTATACATGCCAGAGGCTGACCGATGGAGCCATATTTGTTGCGCATCTTTCTGTTCACTCCGACGACCGGCGTACACTCGGTCACGCCATAACCCTCCAACGCCACTATCCCGAACTTCTCGGACCACAATTGCCTGGTCGATTCTTTCAGCTTGTCGCCGCCCGCTATTACATAACGCAACTCCGTAAAGTCGAATGGATCGGCGTTTCTCGCGTATCCGTCCAGGAATGTGTTCGTGCCGAGAAGGACGGTGCCTCTGACCTCGTAAGAGAACGGAGGAATTTTTTTATAGTGGAGCGGAGTAGGATAAACGGCTATGGGCATTCCGGTCGACAGAGGCATTATAGTTCCGGTGCAGAGTCCGAAACTGTGAAACATGGGCATTATGTCGATCATCACGTCGGTGAGATAAAAATCGAGCCTGGTGCGAATTTGCGCCGTATTGGCCTGTACATTGAGGAACGAAAGCGCGACGGGCTTTGGCGTGCCTTCCGACCCGGACGTAAACAGCACTATTGCCGTGCGTTCCGCGTATTTTTCGGGATCGGGCGTGGAACGCGCGAACCTGGCGGACAACGCGCACCCCAATTTTTGGAATACCGTCAGCCCCGTTACCTGTTCCTCCAGGAATTTTATCTCTATTCCCTCCTGGGTGAGCGAATCTGTCAGCGGTTGAAATTTGCCCTCTTCCACGAAACGTTTTGAGGTCAGTATCACCCTGATGCCGGCGACACCGCACGATTTTTTGAGCGAACGCGCGCCCATGGAATAATTCATCATCGCCGGTTCCCTGCCCGCGGTCTGCGCGCCTATTATCGCGGTGATAGCGGCCGTCGAGTTGGGCAGCATTATACCGACGCGCTCGTCTTTTTTAGTCAGGCGCTCCGTTATCCTCCGCATGACGAAAACCATCGTTATGAAC
>JAITAT010000104.1 GCA_031283975.1 Synergistaceae bacterium | reverse complement strand
TACCTTATACTGAAATCTATCTTTGAAGACTCGCAACGCTAAATTCCACCCCACGATTTGCAAACGCAAATTCCACTCTGCGCCCCCAACAGAGTGGAATTTGCGTTTGCAATTGAGGTTATATTTTCCCGCCGCCGGGATGTGTTATGGAGGCGTAGAGGTAACGCGGAATCTGATATAATAGCGTCAGACGGGGCCTGTGACATCGGCGGGAGTCATGTGAGTGCCTTGATCCTAAGGCACCCTCGCCAAGGTGAACAGCCTTGCTCCTCTCGTCGGCGCCGTCATCCAATTGAATGTTTTAGGAGAATGACTGTGGGAAAGAAGGAAGTCGTCCGTTTTCAGAGGGTTCTTCACGTTCGCGCGGTTGAGCGCGACATTACGAGGTCGGAGCTTGCGGAGCGGATGACCGAGGAAGGCGCGATAATGGGCAGGATAAACGAGACCGAAAACATGCGCGACGACGCCGTGGAGACTTTTTGCGCCCCGTCCGCCGAGGCGGTGTCGCCGCAGGAACTGTGGTTCGCCCGCCAGAGCATCGACATGATGGAGCGGAAACTGGCCGGCGACAGGCATGAACTCGAAACATGCCGCGATAAAATAGAAGAGACCAAGGCGGAACTTCTCACGCGCCATCAGAATGTGCAGCTCATGGCGCGCTACGTCGGCAGGCTCGAGGAAAAAGCGGATAAAGCGGCGCTGGACGCCGAACAGAAAAATCTGGACGATATCGCGTCCATGCGGTTCAAGCGGGACACGAGAGGAGGCGCATCCGTATGAGAACGCCCATAGCTGGAATCACGAGGGTAATGGGGCGCATCAGGGAGATAGAGGCGATGGTTTACCCCGCGCCGCCGCCCGACGAACCCGGCGAGACCAAACCGCCGGTACGATTCGAAATAGTGCTGGAGGAAGCGCTCGAAGAAAAGCTTGACGATCCTTACGAGCGTGACGAGGACGGTTCGATATCCGTGCCGTCCGGCCTGTCGGAGCGCATGAGCGTGTGGGAGGACAAACTGCGGGAACTTTGCGAACAGTACGAAGTGGACCCCGACCTCGCGCGGGCCGTGATGCGCATGGAGAGCGGCGGCAACCCGAACGCCATCTCCCGCGCCGGCGCGATCGGCCTCATGCAGTTGATGCCAGGCACCGCGAAGGGATTGGGAGTGGATCCCAAAGATCCCGAAAGAAATCTCGAAGGGGGTATCAAATATCTCTCCCAACTGGCCGATAAATATAATGGAGACTATGTAAAGACGCTTGCGGCGTATAACGCCGGATCGGGCAGGGTTGACTCCTACGGGGGCGTCCCGCCTTTCCCCGAGACGCAGCGTTACGTTAAGAACGTGCTGGCGCTTTACCGAAAATATTCCAGGGGCGATTGAATATGGCTGAAACACAAGAAAGAGATATAAGAGAGGAAATACCCGCAGCCGCGGAACCCAGGACCCCGCCCGACGAGGTGAGGACCGTCAGTAAGAAGAAGAAAAAAAAGCGAAAAGGCTGCGGGTTTTTTATTGTCCTGCTGCTGCTCGTCTCCGGGATCGCGGCGGGTTTGCAGGCGAGCGGCGGCGTGGATCTGAGGCCGTATGTGTATCCCATCATCCCTAAAATTCCCTACGCGGGAGAGGAGCTGTCCAAACTGCTCGCCATACCCTCCATTTACGCGATGACGGCCGACGAGCGAAGGGCCGTGGAGATCCGTGACTGGGAGGCGCTCATAGCGGAGGCGAACCGCTCCATGGACGAGCGCGAGAAGAATTTGAACGCGCTCTCGGACGACCTGTCGGCGAGGGAGAAGACTCTCGACGAAGATCGGCAGGAACTCGCCGGCCGCCTGGAGGCCCTCAGCAGAGACATGGCGGAGCGGAACGCCGCCGGCGAAGGTTCCCGGAGCGGCGCGCCGAGCGCGGACGAGATCGGGGAGATAGTGAGGACGTTTCAGGATATGTCGCCGCGGAACGCCGCCGCGATATTGGAAAAACTGGACGACGAACTGGCGGTGTCGATACTGGACGGCGTGCCGCAGGATACAAGAGGCACATTGCTCGCGCGCATGGATGCCGATAGGGCGGCGAGGCTGACGGAACAGCTCACTGATTTGCAGAGACGGAAAACGCCGAGGTAGGAACCGTTTATTCGCGGCTGTTTTACCGCCGTATGATTGGAGAGATTCGAGATGGCTGTTCAGATGGCGACGTCGGCAGGCGATTTGGCGCAGGTTTGTGCTCCGGCAATGACCGTGACGAATTCCGGCGATGTTGGCGCGGCCGGCGCGGAGTTCAAAAATATCCTGCAAGGTATGCGCGAATCCAGGCAAAAACCGGCTGCTCCGGCGTCCACTGGCAAGGACAAGGAGCCGAAGACGCCGGTGAATTTCGCGTTTCTCGCCGGAGAAGAGGACGAAATCGCGGCGAATGTTGACGAATCGTCAGCCGAGCGCCCGGCGGAGCTTGAAATGACGCCGGACGACGGATCAGAGACGCCCCCCCCTTCCCGTTTCGATCCCGACGTTTTTCTCGAAGCTCTGGCCGCAGCAGCCGATAAAGGCGGCGCGGAATCGGCCGAGGACGCCGAAACATACGCTACAGAGACGGAAGACGCGGCCGAGGACGCGGAAACGGCCCAAGAGACGCCCGCGCCCGATTCGGGCGAAAACGACGCGCAAATCGCTCCCGCTTCGTTCGCCGAGACAAACGCGCTCGCGCGGATAAACCCGTTCGATGAGACGAACGGCAAGACGGAAACGGACGTGAAAAG
>JAITAT010000097.1 GCA_031283975.1 Synergistaceae bacterium | reverse complement strand
AAATACTCAGTTTTATGAAAAGGGTTGTGCCGGAAGCCGATGACGCCGTGATAACCGAGATATCGCGCGGCAAATATCAGTCCGTGGACGAAATCAAGGCCGACTTGAGAAAACAACTGGAGGCGGACGCGGACGCGCGCAGCGAGGCCAGTTTGCAAGAATCGGCCGTCAAGGCGCTTGCGGAGGCCACCGAAGTGGACGTGCCCGAGACCATGATAGACAGGCAGTATCTCGCGATGCGCCGCGAACATGACAATCAGCTTCAGCGCAGTTTGCAGCAGTCGCTGGATGATTATCTGACCAACAACAATTTGAGCGTCGAGTAATTCGACGGCAGCATCAGAAAACGCGCCGAGGAGGTCGTCAGAAACACGCTCGTTCTCGACGCGCTTGCGGAAAGGGACGAGATATCTTTCACCAACGACGAGGTGAATGAAGAAATCATCCGCATGGCGAACAGTATGAAAGTCAATCCGCAGGAGCTGGCCGACACGCTCAGCGCGAACCGAAAGGAATTTACGAATCTGGCGATGCGCGTCCGGACGAGGAACACGGTAAAGCATCTGGCCGCGCTCGTTAAAACGACGGAGACGGCGGCCGAACATCATCACGGCGGCGAACACGAAGAACACGCGGAAGCGGCCGCGGGAAATGAGGCGTAACGATATGACTGAAGAAATAACGCGGCCCGCGTCGTACCTGGTCCCGATAGTGGTCGAACAGACCGGTCGCGGCGAGCGGTCGTACGACATATACAGCAGGCTTTTAAAAGACAGAATAATATTCGTCGGCTCCGAGATAGAGGATGGTATGGCAAACTTGGTGGTCGCGCAACTGCTCTTTCTTGAGAGCGAAGATCCCGACAAAGACGTTTTTCTGTATATCAACAGCCCCGGCGGAGTGGTCACATCCGGGCTCGCGATTTACGATACGATGCGGTATATAAAGTGTCCCGTCTCCACGATATGTACCGGGCAGGCCGCGAGCATGGGCGCCGTGCTGCTTGCCGGAGGGGACAAGGGCAAGCGTATCGTGCTGCCCAACGCGCGCATATTGATACACCAACCCTCCGGAGGTTCCAGAGGGCAGGCGACCGATATCAAAATACAGGCGGATGAGATATTAAAGACGAGAAACGTTCTGAACGGCATACTGGCGTTTCATACCGGTCAGCCGATGGACAGGATAGAGCGCGATACGGACCGCGATTTCTACATGTCCGCCGAGGAAGCGGTGGAATATGGTCTGGTCGACAAGGTCATTCAGAAACGATAGTTCCGCGTTTTGCGGAAGGAGGATACCGAATGTTTCCATACGACAATAACGGCGACGGGCGAAAAAGGAAGGTGCGCTGCTCTTTCTGCGGCAAGAGTCAGGAAGAGGTACCGAAGCTCATAGCCGGTTCGAGCGCTTATATATGCACCGACTGCGTCCAGCTCTGCAACATGATTATCCGCGACGAGCTGGAATCCCCCCGCCCTTCGGCGGAGACTCTGCCGTCGGCGAGGGAAAAACTGCCGAAACCCCATGAGATAAAGGATTATTTGGATAAATACGTCGTCGGTCAGACGAGAGCCAAAAAGGTTCTCTCCGTCGCCGTATACAACCATTACCAACGCATACGCTCCCTTTCGTCTCCCGCCAAGGACGACGTCGAGCTTCCCAAGAGCAACGTGCTGCTCCTCGGGCCCACAGGATGCGGCAAAACCCTGCTCGCGCAGAGTCTCGCGAATTTTCTGCACGTTCCGTTCGCCATGGCCGACGCGACGACTCTGACGGAGGCGGGATACGTCGGAGAGGACGTCGAGAACATACTGGTGCGCCTTCTCCAGGCGGCGGAATATGACGTGAAGGCGGCCGAGCATGGGATAATATATGTGGACGAGATAGACAAAATATCCCGTAAATCCGAATCGCAGTCGATCACAAGGGATGTGTCGGGCGAGGGCGTTCAGCAGGCTCTCCTGCGCATACTCGAAGGCACTGTCTCCAATGTGCCGCCCAAGGGCGGGCGCAAACATCCCAATCAGGATTTCGTCCAGATAGACACAAAAAACATACTCTTTATATGCGGAGGGGCGTTCGACGGTCTCGACAGCATAATAGCGCGCAGAGTCAACAAAAAAACCATAGGCTTCGGCGGGGAACTGGTGAGCAATTCGGCGTCCGAGGACAGGGACGTTCTGAAAGAAATACAGCCCACCGACCTCACGTCCTACGGCTTCATACCCGAATTTGTCGGCAGGCTTCCGATTTTGGTGCCCATGGATTCGCTCGATCACGAGACGCTGGTGAGGATACTCCGCGAGCCCAAAAACGCCCTCACGAAGCAGTATAAAAGAATTTTCTCACTGGAAGACGTGGAACTCTCTTTTACGGATGAGGCGCTCGACGCGATAGCGAAGCTCACTATGGCGCAGAAGACCGGCGCGCGCGGGCTGCGCAGCGTACTCGAATCGACGATGGTTGATATGATGTTCGATCTGCCGGCGAGAAGCTCCAAAATCAGCAGGATATCCATAACTGAGGATTTCATCAATGGAGTGGGAGAACCGGAAGTAACGGAACGCACATCGAGGGAGGTCGCTTGATGCCGATAATCCCTGTGCTTCCGGTGAGGGATATTGTCATCTTTCCGGGAGTCATTGCCCCTCTTTTCGTCGGCCGCCCACATTCGCTCAAAAGTGTCGAAGAGGCTTCGGTAAGTGACAAAAATCTGCTGGTTGTGGCGCAGTCCGATAATTCATCCGAGGATCCCGGCCCGGATGATCTGTATTCCGTTGGTACTATGTGCCACGTTATACAAATGGTGAGGCTTCCCGACGGCGCCACAAAGATTCTGATAGAGGGACA
>JAITAT010000257.1 GCA_031283975.1 Synergistaceae bacterium | reverse complement strand
CAAAGCCCATTGAGCGAAAGGTATCGTTGAGATCGTAGCACATCTGCGTGATCGGGTGAAGCGCGCCTCCAGGAGGCGCCATACCGGGTACTGTGAGGTCGAAACCGGAGGGAATGGCCGAAGCGGAAACCCGCAGCGCTTCGTCCCGCTCCTCTATCAGCCCCGAAAAATGGTTTTTCAGCTCGTTCGCGCGGCGCCCCATTTCGGGGCGAAGCGCCGCGTCGATCAGCGGTATTTCTTTTAATATATCCGTCAGCGCGCCCTGCTTGCCCAAAAGCGACGCTTTGACATTTTGAAGTTCGGCGACGGTCGCGGCGGCGGCGATCTTTTCTTCTCCGGATGCCCGCAGGAAGTCGAATTTCTCCTTCATAATATTCCTCCATCCATAATAATGAGTTCCTGCCGGATGCCGGGACAGGAACTCACACTACGTTATCCGGCGAAACACTGGGCCGCGTTTAGATGTCAGAGACCCAAAGGGCGAAGATTAAAACCCTGATTGCGCCGGCGTTCCAAAACGGTTAATCTCGTTTCGGAGATTTAATCAGCGGTTCCCAGGGCTTTGTTGGCTTTTAAGACGAGCTGCGCGAAAGCCGGGGCGTCGTGTACGGCGAGATCCGCGAGCATCTTGCGGTTGATGGCGACGTTCGCTTTTTTGAGACCGTTCATAAGGACGCTGTAACGCATTCCATTTGTGCGGGCGGCCGCGTTTATGCGCATGATCCACAATTTGCGAAAGTCGCGCTTTTTGAGTTTGCGATCATGGAACATTCGCGTGAGTGATTTGAGGTAAGCTTCACGCGCCCTCCTGTATACGTTTTTCTTTCGTCCCCAATAACCCTTTGTTATGAGGAATAGTTTTTTAAGTTTTCTCCTGCTGGCGCTGGAACCTTTTACACGCATATCCGGTCACTCCCTGTCATTGTATCCAACTCAAGCGTAAGGCATGAGACGTTTCATGTGCGCCTGAAAAGCGGGGGTGATCACGCCTTTCTTTTTGAGAGCGCGCGTACGCTTGCGCGATTTATTAACTAATATGTGGCGGCGTCCGCTCTTCTGGTAGGTTATCTTGCCCGCCCCGGTAACGTTGAAGCGCTTTTTCGTCCCTGAGTGGGATTTCATCTTCGGCATAAAAATTCCTCCTATACGGCAGTTCCGTTTCGGTTTTTTTCTGTGTTTTCGGCGTGTTTGTCCGCCGGTTTTTCCGGTTTGAAAACCGGCAAACTCGAAGCCGGGCATATCATCATTCTCATATAAGCGCCTTCCATCCTCGGTTCGGACTCGATTTTACCGAGCGGATCGACGGTGTCCCTGACGCGGTTTAAAACTTCGCGGCCTCTGTCGAGGAAAGCCATCTCTCTGCCTCTGAAAAATATCGAGACCTTGACGCGATGCCCATCGGATAAAAAGGTCTTAATCGCTTTGACTTTGAAATCATAGTCGTGCTGATCTATTTTAGGGCGCATTTTGATCTCTTTTACGGTCTGATTTTTCTGTTTTTTACGCGCGTCCTTGTCCCTTTTTTGCTGCTGAAAGCGATATTTTCCGTAATCGAGAATCCTGCACACCGGCGGATTCGCCAGCGGCGCAACCTCCACCAGATCGAGATCCCGTTCTTCGGAAAGGCGGAGAGCCTCCGTCACCGGCACAACGCCGATTTTATTCCCTTGATCGTCGATAAGCAGTACTTCCGTGGATCGGATTTCCGAGTTCACGCGCGGTTCGTCGTCTTTGCTGATCGGTGCGTTGTTAATGTCAAACCACCTCCAGTGATTTTGTATGTTCTTAAAAAAATAAGGGCGGAACACACGACGCGCTCCGCCCTAAAATATTTTCGGCTTTTACCCGACAGCCCAAACCGGCGGGTGAGAGGCGCATCCTCTTCTTGATGCTGTTTGTCAGCCAACGAAGTATATCACCATTACGGATAAATGCAAATGTTTTTCACGGATACTTGCGGCGCGTTGACACGCCGGATATGAGACTGTATATTACGCCAGTTATACACGCTATATAAGTGGGATTAATGTAGATGGAGGCACAATATGCAGCGTCTATCCGATAGGACAAATGGATTTACGGATTCTGTCATAAGAAGAATGACCCGCGTGTCGTTGGAATGCGACGCGATCAATCTTTCTCAGGGGTTTCCCGATTTCGATCCGCCAAGGGAAATATTGTCGCGATTAGCGGAGGTGGCGGCGTCCGGCCCGCACCAGTACGCGATCACCTGGGGGGCGCGAAATTTCCGGGAGGCTCTGGCTGAAAAGCAGTCGAAACTGATGGGGCGTGATATAGACCCGGACGAGGACATAACCGTGACCTGCGGCAGCACCGAAGCGATGATGACGGCGATGATGAGCGTGGTCAACCCGGGGGACGAGGTCATAGTCTTTTCGCCGTTCTATGAAAATTACGGCGCGGACGCCATTCTGTCCGGCGCGGAGCCCATATACGTGCCGCTGCGGCCGCCTCTGTTCGGGTTCGACACAGACGAACTGGAATCCGCGTTCAAACGGCGCCCGAAGGCGCTCATTCTCTGCAACCCGTCCAACCCGACCGGCAAAGTGTTCACGTATGAGGAACTGTCGGTAATATCGGAGCTTGCGAAAAAATACGACTCGTACATCATCACGGACGAGGTTTACGAACATATAGTTTACGAACCGCGCCGGCACATTTACATCGCGTCCCTTCCCGGCATGTTCGAACGCACGCTATCGTGCGGCTCGCTTTCGAAGACGTATTCCATAACGGGCTGGAGGCTGGGATATATCATCGCTCCAGCGCGGATAAGCGAGACGCTTCGCAAAGTCCACGATTTCCTGACGGTAGGAGCGCCTTCCCCGCTTCAGGAAGCCGCGGTCGCCGGACTTAAAATGGGGGAGGAGTATTACCGCGATCTGCTGAGGACATACACGGAAAAACGCGAACTGTTCCTCAGCGGGCTCGACCATATCGGCATCGGCTACACAAAGCCCGACGGAGCTTATTACGTGATGCTGGACGTGTCGCCCCTGGGTTACGAAAGCGATATGGAATTATGCGTCGACCTCGCTGAAAAAGTAGGCGTCGGCGCCGTCCCCGGCTCGAGTTTTTTCAGGGAAAACGTCAATCATCTGATACGCCTGCATTTCGCCAAAAAAGACGAAACGCTGTACGAAGCGCTTAACAGACTTGAGGGCATATGGAAACTCAAGCGTTAAAACGTCAGTCCATCAGAGGAGGTTTGAACTCCGATTTCAGCATGGTTTTCAACTCTTCCGGGGTTCTGCTCCCGATGTCGCCGCCTGAACGCGTGCGCACCGACACCGTATTGAGTTCGGCTTCCTTTGCCCCTATTATCAGCATGTAAGGCACTTTTTCCATCTGAGCGTCGCGAATTTTTTTGCCGAGTTTTTCGTCACGCGCGTCCCGCTCTACCCGAACATTCATGCTTTCGAGTTCGTCCGATATTTTGAGCGCGTAGCTTTCAAAATCCGGCTTTACCTGTATTATCTTCACCTGAACCGGCGATATCCAATAGGGGAAAGCCCCGGCGTAATGTTCCGTCAAAATTCCGATGAACCGTTCCAGACTGCCCAGCACGGTTCTGTGCAGCATGACCGGCCTGTGTTCGGCCCCGTCGCCGCCGGCGTACTTCATGTCGAACTTTTCGGGCAATTGAAAATCGAGTTGAATCGTCCCGCATTGCCATGTTCTGCCAATGCTGTCTTTAAGGTGAAAATCTATCTTGGGCCCGTAAAAAGCCCCGTCGCCCGGGTTGATTTTGAAGGGGACGCCTGTCTCTTCCAGAACTTTTCGGAGACTGTTCTCGGCTTCCTCCCACGCGGCGGGATCGCCCATGAAATTGTCCGGCCTGGTCGACAGTTCGACCGTAAACTTGAACCCGAAGACGCCATAAATATATTTGTCGAGGTCTATGATGGCTTTGACCTCGTCCCCTATCTGTTCCCTGGTGCAATAGACGTGCGCGTCGTCCTGCGTAAAGCATCTCACTCTCATCAGCCCGTGCAGCACTCCCGACCGTTCGTGCCTGTGAACCGTGCCGAGTTCCGCCATGCGAAGGGGGAGATCCCTGTAACTGCGCTTGCAAGTCTTGTAAACGAGTATACCGCCGGGGCAGTTCATGGGCTTTATGGCGTATGGGCGTTCGTCAATCTCGGTGAAATACATATTCTCGCGGTAGTGATCCCAGTGTCCCGAACGCTGCCATAACTCCCGTTCCAGGATGAGAGGGGTTTTTATCTCTCCGTAACCGCGTTTCGCGTGCTCGCGCCGCCAGAAATCGAGCAGCTTGTTCATCAGCGTCATACCCTTGGGGTGGAAAAACGGAAAACCGGGCCCCTCCGGCTGAAAGCTGAACAGGTCGAGTTCGCGTCCCAGTTTTCTGTGGTCGCGAAGTTTGGCTTCTTCCATCATTTTCAGGTAACCGTCCAGAGATTCCGCGTCGGCGAACGCCGTGCCGTAGATTCTGGTGAGCATGACGTTTTTTTCGTTTCCGCGCCAGTATGCGCCGGCCAGCGACATCAGCTTGAAATGTTTGATGTATCCGGTGTTGGGAACATGCGGCCCGCGGCAGAGATCCCAGAAGTCTCCCTGCCCGTAAAGCGATACCCGCTCCTCTCCGATATCATTCAGCAGTTCCGTCTTGAACCGGTCGCCCGCGAATTTTTCAAGAGCCTCGGCCGCGGATACTTCCACGCGCTCGATGCGGAACTTTTCCTTGGAGAGTTTTTTCATCTCCGCTTCTATGACGGGCAGGTCGTCGTCGGTGATCGCTTCGGGGAACAGCACGTCGTAATAAAATCCGTCCTGTATGGCGGGCCCCACCCCGAATTGCGCGCCCTTATAAAGCCTGGTTATCGCCTGGGCCATCAGGTGAGACGCCGAGTGCCTCAATATCGAAAGCCCTTCCGGCGAATCCGGCGTCACGGGCATAACCGTTCCGCCGCCCGTTATCGTCCGGTGAAGATCGACAAATTTGCCGTCAACAGCTGCCGCGAGCGCGCCTGTTATATTCCATTTATCGAACAACTCGAACGGAGTCGTCTCGTTCTCCGTCACGAACGATTTATTTTCGGGACCTCTGTAACTGGACATATCATCATCTCCTTGAAGACATTATAAGTTAGCGCTGATTAAATAACAATAGCGCGTTGGGGCCTCGAACCGCGGACAAACCGTCGCGGCTCCCGCCCGCGTTTTTTAATCTGTGGTTTCGCGTCTCAAGATTCAATAATATTTCGCGGTTTTTTGCGTAACGGCGCGCGCCTGTCGTGTTAAAATAGTCGGATTCGTAACGCCTGAAAGGATTGATGAAATGACAGCTCCGATTTCGGCTAAACTGTTTCGGACGTCTGAGGTTCGCGCTCTTGCGGCGGGGGAGACGTTCAAGGGAATATACGTCGTGAACGGCATTCTGAAAAAAACTGACAAAAATGGGAGAACGTACAGGGAAATGACGGTGTCCGACGAGTCCGGCGTCTTGAACGCGAAAATATGGGCGGACGCGGGGTGGTGGGATCGTTCAGACGCGGAGCTGGAAAACAGACCCGCGTTGCTCTCCGACGACAGGATAAACGGGCTGAAAGGGCAAGTAGTCGGAATAACCGGCAAGACCGCCGATTTCAGGGGGCAGGTGCAATACAATTTCAATGCCATTTCCCTGCTCGATCAGGAGAAATTTCCGGCGTCGAAATTTATGGCTCGTTCCGACGTGCCCTTTGCCATACTCGAATCGAGACTGAACGATCTAATCGAAGAGTGCGGCGGCGAAATACGGGATTTTCTGAAATTTGTCTTCGACGGTCCCGGCGGCAAATTTTTCAGAGAGGCCCCCGCAGCGGTCATGAACCATCACGCTTACGCGCACGGGCTGCTGGAACACTCCGTGACGGTGACGGAAGCGGCGCGCTCGCTCTCCGTCAGTTACAAGAAAATCTACCCGTCCATCGACGTTTCGATCGTGATAGCGGGGGCGCTGCTGCACGACTGGGGCAAGATAACGTCGTACTCCATGGCGCCGGTTCCCGAGATAACGCTGCGGGGCGCTGTTCTCGACCATATAGCTCTGGGGTACGCTGAATTCACCAGACTTTCAGAGGAAGCCGGGCTTTCATCCGATATCTCCACTCAGATCGGGCACATCCTGCTGAGTCACCACGGGCAGAAAGAGTTCGGCTCTCCCGTC
>JAITAT010000161.1 GCA_031283975.1 Synergistaceae bacterium | reverse complement strand
GTACCGCGCTATACCCTTCCTGTCGCCCAGCGCTTGGGAAAGGGCCTGTCCAAACGCTATTCCCACGTCTTCGACGGTATGATGACAGTCGACGTGCAAATCCCCGGACGCTTTTACCTCGAGATTAAAAAAACCGTGACGGGCGATGTGGTTGAGCATGTGGTCGAAAAAACCCACCCCGCTCGAAAGTTCCGCCGTACCTTCGCCGTCTATGTCCAACCGCACTGTTATGTCCGTCTCATTCGTGGTCCGTTTCACTTCGGATACGCGCCGCATAGCAGATCACTCACTTTTTTATTTTCTTCGTCCGAACCGATGCTGACGCGAACGCGGTACTCGTTTCCGGACTTGCCGAAATTTCTCGCCGACACGCCGCCTCTTTCGAGAACGGCGGCTACGTCCCGCTCGCTTCGGATGTACAAAAAATTCGACTCAGAAAGCTCGACATCCAGCCAGTCCAGTTTATGGAGCGTCTCATAAAGACGATCGCGCGCGCCTGCCATCTGTTTCGCGCGCGCCGTAAACTCGCCGGCGTTTTCCATTGCCCACAGCGCCAGCAGTTGCGATATCACCGGCAGATTGAAGGGTGGTTTGGCCGTGTCAATGATTTTAACGAGCGCGCCGTCCGCCAGGGCGTAACCGACGCGGGCCCCCGCGAGACCGAACGCCTTGGAAAAAGTGCGCAGGACTATCATGTTGGGATACTTTTTTATCAGAGAAACGGACGATCTTCCCGAAAATTCTCCGTATGCCTCGTCTATTACCACCACGCTCCGCGCGTTTTCGAGGACGAACCTGACGCCCTCCTCCGACATGCCCCGCCCCGTCGGGTTGTTCGGAACGCAGAGAAAAATTATCTTGGCCTTCTCCAACGCCGCCGCGTTTACAATAGCCTCGGCGGCGGACACATCGTATCCGACCGGCGCTGTGGCCGCCCGTCCGCGATTCAAAACGGCCGATACGGCGTACATGCCAAATGTGGGCTTCTGCGTAACGACAGCGTCGCCCGGCTCTATGAACATTTTACAGATGACGTCTATCAACTGGTCGGAACCGACGCCGCAGGTCACGTTTTCGGGCCTGACGTCCCAGAATTTCGCTATAGCTCCCTTGAGCGCGGTGTTGTCGCTGTCGGGATAACGGTTCAGATTTTCTTCATCCTCAAGCCAGTGGATGAGCTTTTGTCTGATTTTATCCGGCAGGCCCCACGGACTTTCATTCGTGTCCAGTTTGACTCCGCCGCACGGCTGTGACGGATGATACGCCGGTGAATCCATGAGATCGCGCCTGATTAGATCGTTTACTTCCATAACATCACCCTTTTTTAAGAACAGCCTCGATGTTTTTTATCAGCTCGACTATGCGGGCGTGTTCTATCTTCATGCTGGCGCGGTTCACCACCAGCCGCGCCGATATGGGCGTTATCTCCTCGAAAACGGCGAGTCCGTTCTCCCGCAGAGTGCCGCCCGTTTCGACTATGTCGACTATCACGTCGGCCAGTCCTACCATGGGCGCCAGTTCCACCGAGCCGTTCAACATGATTATCTCGACCGACCGCTGTTTTTGCCTCGCGAAATAATCGATCGCGGTTCGCGGATATTTCGTCGCCACGCGAAGGTTATTGCCGCGCCGCGCCAATTCCCGGGCACTCTCGGGCCCCGCGACGACCATCCTGCATACCCCGATTCCAAGATCCAGAACCTCGTAAAGATTCCGCCGCCCTTCGAGAAGAGCGTCTTTCCCGGCGACGCCTATATCGGCCGCGCCGTAATCGACGTAAGTCGGAACATCCGACGCTTTAGCCATAAAAAAGCTGATATCGGAATCCTCGTCGGAGAATATGAGACGGCGCGACTTCTTTTTTATCTCGGCCCTGATGCCGCCCTTCAGTTCGCCGGCCCTGCCGAACAGATCGACGGCCGCGTCAGCCAGCCTGCCTTTGGCGAGAGCGCAGACGAGCGGTTTCATCCTTCGTCCGCCAAGCCGAAAGCCTGCCCCCCGGAACCGTCGAAGCGCAGCAGTTCCTTTAGTCCCCTGCGGCGAGCGAAATCTAGGTTTGCCCCGACGTCCGGCCCGATGAAAGAGCACTCCACGCGCATGCCTTCCCGACGCAGGCGCGTGGCTTCCGCGAGCGCAGCGCTTCGCCCTTCCTCACTCCACGCTATCAGGATATCCGCCTCCGCGGAATTTGACCGTCCGTTTTGCTTCTCCAGAGCGCCTTCCACATTGTGAACTTTTATGATGAACCCCACCGACGGGCGAGGCGCGCCGAAACGCGAGAGCAGCCCGTCATAGCGTCCGCCGTCCAGAATGGAAAACCCCATTCCCGACGTGTAGCCTCGGAAGATCATGCCGGTGTAATAGTCCATGTTGCCCGCCATGCTCAGGTCGAAAAGCACATACTTCGCGAAGCCGTAATCCGAGAGAACGGAATGAATATTTTTGAGGTTAGTCAGCGCACCGCGCGGCGTTTCTCCTTCTGTCTCCGACAGCGCTTCGCCGAGCATATCCGCTCCTCCGCTGAAAACGGGCAGGTTTGAGAGCAGGCGCGATACGTTTTCGGGAACGTTGTTCTCGCGCCCTATCCGTTCGGCCGCCACAAAATCCCTCGCTATAACGCTCGCGTTCAACTCGCCGCGCACCGCGGCGTCAAGGCCGCTCTCCTCCAGCACTCCGTTGAGGAAGCGCGCGTGGCCGACGTCTATGCGGAAATCTTCGAGTCCGCACGAGAGCAGGGCATCTATCGCAACGGCCAGCGTCTCTGCGTCGGCTTCGTCGCCTCCGGCGCCCACGAGTTCTATGCCCGCCTGCGTTATCTCGTTATTTCTGCCCTGATAACTGGGGTTGTATCTGTAAACGTTCTGGATATAACAGAAGCGGAGCGGCATATCGGAATCGGAAAAATTCGACGCCACTATACGGGCCACCGGCGGCGTGACGTCAGATCGCAAAGCGAGAACGCCGCCCTCCCTGTCTATCAGCCTGTATATCTGTCTCGGGTCTACGCTTCCTTTGTCGGTGAAAACTTCCGCGTATTCGAGAAGAGGTGTTCCGACGGATAAATATCCGTATCTGTGAAAGACGGACTCCAACCCGTCTTCAATGCGTTTTTTGAAAAAATATTCCCCCGGGAGATAATCCTTGAAACCTTCGGGAGTGCGAAACCCATTGTCGATCATATACCGTTCACGTCCTATAAAGAAAAATCCCTCCGGCGGCGAGCCCAAGCGCCATGCCCGCAAGCACGTCGCTCGGATAGTGAACATACAGATAAACGCGCGAAAAGGAGATCATCGACGCGAACACAAAAGAGGTGAAGCCTAGCAGCCCACCCGCCTGCCACACCGTCAC
>JAITAT010000155.1 GCA_031283975.1 Synergistaceae bacterium | reverse complement strand
TGTATTCCGGCGCTCATGGCGGCCACCACGATCATGTTCAGCATTGACGTGAAAAAATAACAGAGCAGCGTCATCGCGGGGAGAATTACGACTCCCTTTACCGGCGCACCGTAATCGCGCCGCACGACAAACGGCACGATAAAAAGCACCACGGCCATCACCAGGGGTATCATGATAAATTCGGAGGGCATCGCCCCGCTTTCCGCGAGCGAGATGCGCGCCCGTCCTTCCAGTTCGCCGATGTTCTGCATAACGGCGGAAAAATTACGGAGTTCACCGAATTTTTCGACTATCGATACCCCCAGGAATACTTTGAATTTTGTGTCCCACCATGAGAGAAACACCAGTCCCCAGTAAATCAGGTTGGCTATCGGCCAGAAGAACGCCCTTCCGATTGAAATTTCTATTCTGTTGAACATACCTTGAACCGGCTTTTCAATATTCCCACTCGAAGTCCGGACCTCCGGCTTCTTTTATCCTCCGTTTGATGTCGTTCGATATTCTTTCGAGAGCTTCCGCGGTCGTTCCCTCGCATCGCGACACCAGTATCGGCTGAGTGTTCGACGCGCGGAGCAATCCCCATCCGTCCCCGTAGACTATCCTGACGCCGTCGACCGTTATCGTCTCCATATCCGTAACGGCGGCTTCCTTCACACGCTTCACTATGTCGAATTTCAGATCGTCGTCGCACGCGAAACGTGTTTCGGCGGTCGATGGGTACGACGGCAGCTCGTCAATCAGGGCGGACAATTTTTTGTCTGAGTTCGACAGTATCCGCAAGAGACGCCCCGCCGCGTAAAAAGCGTCGTCGTAGCCGTAATACTCGTCGGCGAAAAACATGTGACCCGAAACTTCCCCTGCGAAAAGGGCGTTTTCTTCTTTCATCTTGGCCTTGACCAGTGAATGTCCGGATTTCCACCAAATCGGTCTGCCGCCGAGCCGGCGGATTTCCTCGTTCAGCATCATCGAGCTTTTTATCTCGATTATCGCGACGGCCCCCGGGTGCGCGCGCAATATCTCGCGCCAGTATATCGCCATCAACTGGTCGCCGAATATCATGCGGCCCTTGTCGTCGACCACGCCTATGCGGTCGGAATCTCCGTCAAAGCCTATTCCGGCGTCCGCTTCGTTCCGCATGACGGCTTCAATCAGCGCGGGCAGGTATTCGCGTTTCGTCGGATCCGGATGATGGTTTGGGAAGCGTCCGTCCGGCTGGCTGTACAACTCTATCACCTCGGCGCCGATAGCCCGGATGAATTGCGGAGCGTACAGGCCGCCCGTTCCGTTGCCGGAATCGAGCGCCGCTTTCAGTTTTCGCGGGCCGAGTTTTATCTTCGATACGAGCATTTCGGTGTAGAGCGCGGAGATATCCTCGTTTCTCACCGTGCCGCGCGCTTCCGGTTTTTCGGCGCGTCCTTCCGCGATTATTCTGTATATCTCCCGTATCTCGTCTCCCCAAATCGTGGCTTTGCCGTAGGCCAGTTTGAGCCCGTTGAATTCGGGGGGATTGTGGCTGCCGGTCACCATGACGCCGCCGTCGACGCCGAAATGATGGAGACTCCAGTAAAACACGGGCGTCGCGGTCATGCCTATGTCCGTGACCGATATCCCGGCGTCCGTCAGCCCTTCTATTACCGCTGATTTTATGCGTGGGGTGGACAACCGGGCGTCTCCCGCGACTGTCGCCGAGAATACGCCCAAATCCGACAGATACGTGCCGTAAGCCGCTCCGATCGCAAAGACCGTTTCGTCCGTCAGTTCCTCGTCTGCCAGGCCTCTTATGTCATATTCTCTGAATATATGCTGCGGAACCTGCGGCATTTGGGCGCCCTCCTCAAGTTATACCGTGAAAATATCACGTGATACCATATTTATAATAACATTTCCGTAACGCCGCGGTCAACGAAGCGAAGCGTGAAGGTGTTTCGGAATCCAGTAGAAAATCGTAAGCGCGGCAAGCGCTATGAATGTGATGACCGCCAGCGCCGTGAACGTTCCGGCCCGGCCGAACGCCGGGGTGAGATAGCCCACGAGCAGGGGAGTGGCGGTCCATCCGGCGTCGTACAGCAGAAGCGCGCTGGCAGTTGCTTTTGGTCTCAGCTCCGGCGGCAGTATATCGCTCAGCGACGCGAGCATCATGGGAAACCCCGCCCCGATTCCTATTCCGAACAGCGCTCCGCAGACGATGAAAGACGTGTTTGACGGCATAAGGGCGATCACGAGCAGGGAGACTCCCATCAGCATCCCGCACGGGGCCACGCAGACCAGCCTTGGCAGGACGTTGAGTATTTTTGCCCCAGCGGCCCTGACCAGCACCGCCGCGATGGAGAAACTGGCGAGAAAATATGATGTCACGAGGCCGCGTTCCGAGGCGAAAAGCGATATCGACGTGCTGGAGGCGTCCACAAGCGCCATCATGATTCCGGTTATCGCGAGCATCACAAAGGGTTTGCTCGCGAGCAGGCCGCGATACGTCCCCCATGTTTTTCCCTCAGAAGCGTATGGGGTTTTATGCACTATGATTTTTTTCCCCAGCAGAAAACAGATTACGCAAATCAGCGGCCCCATGGCGAGAAATAAATTTGTGTGTCCGCTCAAGACCAGCCATTCGCCGAACGGGGTGACGGTCGCGGTGGGAAGGACGCCTCCGCTTCCGGTCAGCGAGAATAGCCTGCCGCGAGTTTTTTCCGAGGCGATCAGCCCTTGATAAGAATAAATCGCGCTTGTGAAAATCCCGAACGCCGCGCCGGATATTATCCGGCCGGCGAACAGCACCGGAACGCTTTCCGCGAAAAACAGCACGCCGCATCCGACAAAACCGAAAACGCTTCCTGCCGTGAGCGTGTTTTTTATGCCCAAATTCTCCATCATCCATCCTCCGGCGGGGCGAACCAGCATTATGGCGAGGAAGAAACTGCCGAGGATATTGCCGATCGTCGCGGGAGACAGCCCGTATGACTCCAGCACGGTTCCGTAGATGAAATAGATCTGTTCCATGCAGTGAATCATATAGAGGGGCAGGAAGAGCGATAACAGAAACTTAGCGTCGTCCGAAAATTTGATTTTTTTAATTCTCATCGGATCCTGTCTTCGCCGTTTCCCGAATTTTTTTCTCCAGACGAGTCCGTCTGCGCTCCATTGCCGCAATCATCGCGGCGTCATATTTTCCGCCGTAGAGCCGGTTTTTTTTCACGAGTTCGAGGGCCGAGCGCACATGCCGCAGTGCTCGATCGGGAGACTTGAACCGATGTTCTTCGAGTTTTGCCAGCTCTTCGAGGGCCGTTATCCTGACGCTGAGCGAGCCTTCTTTGCGGGGGTTGGATTCCATCTCGCCGAGTGCGTTCGTGAAAAAGTTTTTGGCGGCAACGTGATCTTTGTTTTTTTTTGCGAAGTACGCCATACGGAATGTGGCCTCGATACGCGAGGACGGATCGGAAGCGGCCATGTTCCAGAGGTACAGGGCAAGTTTTCGCTGTCCTCTGTCGTTCCAGATATCGCCCGCTCTGAGATGTTCTCGGCTGTCGCCCGACCTTCCGGCAAGCGCGCGGGCTATGTGGCAGTACAATGACGCGAGGGACGCGATGTCGAGCATATTGTGATAGAATACCCCGCTCAGTCCGGACGCGTCGAGGGTGTGAAGGTATTGCCGATACAGGGACGGTATTACCGATCCCGGTACATCCTCGCCGCTTCTTTGCATTCCAAGGACGCGGCGTTCCACGTTGCCGAGGGAGCAGGATTCCAGATATCCCCTGTAGAACCTGCGGGACAGATGCAGCAGGTCGATGTGGGAGAAAGACTCCCAGAGGGGCCGCAATCGCGACATAATGTGGCGGGTATGGAGCATGGGCACGTCGAAAGCGATTCCGTTATAGGTCACGAGCGTCGTACCTTCCAAAATGCCGGCGTCCACGGCTTCGAGCCATTGCGCTTCGTATGCGGGGCTTTTGAGAAAATATTGCGTCACTTTGAAATATTCACCGCTTGTGGCGCCCAGTCCGCATAGGAAAGCATATGTTCCCGTACCTCCTGAGAGCCCTGTCGTTTCGAGATCCAGGAAGACCACGCCGCTTTTTGCCCCAAGCTGGGACATGATTTTCATGTTTTCCGGGTCGCCGAACTCCTCGCGGCCATATACGCCGCCTATCTTGTAAAAATTCTCCGTCCGGTATACTCCCCTTGATACCCATTCCCCATCCGGAAGCCCCCGTATGTCGCCGCTGCCGTTGGTCTCCTTATTTTTTCCGACAGATGCCGCCGGGATGTTTTCAAAAAATCTGTCTAGCTTCATAAGGTATCATTTTACCATCATTATTTGTTTATCGGGCTTTCGGAGAATTTCGCCGAAGCGAAAAATGTAGTATAGTAATATAATAAATAACCGGATAACGAGGGGGACGCGATGGATACAGAGTTTGGAGCGAGCGCTTTCATAATCGTCAAGGGATATATCGACGCGAAGGACGAGCGCGGAAGCCCGACCTTCGGGACGATATTGGCCGTGGTCTCCAGAAGGGAACTTAAATATCTCAGCGTTATGTTTTCTCATGACGGATCATCGAAATCCATGGAGTGGAACGACCTCTTAGAACTTCACAATAACAGGGACAGAGAA
>JAITAT010000040.1 GCA_031283975.1 Synergistaceae bacterium | reverse complement strand
TGAAATGAGCGGTAAAATCGGACTCATTCTGCCGACCGGACCTGTACTCGAATGGCTTGCGGAGCGCGCGGGTCCCGAAGCGCGCGCGCGCGCGGAGGCCATAAAACCTGACGCCGGCGCGCCTTACATAGAGGTTCGCGGGTATAACGCGTCGAAGCTGGAACCGATGGCCTCGTGCCCGGACGCGCCGGATAACGTGAAACCCGTCCGCGAAATCGCCGGCGCGCCCGTCGATCAGGTGCATATCGGAAGCTGCACGAACGGACGATTCGAGGATATCTCGGCGGCGTTCGAGGTGCTGAAAAAAGGCGGATTCAAGGTCTCCCCGAACGTGCGCACGATAATCACCCCGGCTACCACCGAGGTCATGAAGCTCTGCGCCCGGGAGGGCATGATAGAGAAATTCATCGACGCCGGAATAGTGTTCACCAACCCGACGTGCGCTCTCTGCACCGCGGAGCATTACGGGGCGCTGCCTGGCGGCGACGTCGGTTGTTCGACCACGAACCGCAACTTCATCGGCAAGGTCGGCAAGGGCAGCCATACGTACCTGCTCAGTCCAATGACGGCGATGGCTACAGCCGTGCGCGGGGTAATAACCGATCCCCGCGACATCATCTGCTAAGGCGAGGGGGAATTAGATATGGGTGAAACGCTGAAAGGACGCGCGTGGGTTTTTTCGGACGACGTCGACACAGATCTCATATATCATAACAAATACCTTGCGGAGACCGACCCCAAAAAAATGCCGCAGTATTCGTTCGAGTACTATCCGGGCAAAGAAAATTTCGCGCGCGAGGTGAAACAGGGCGATTTTGTGGTGGCGGGCAAAAATTTCGGCTGCGGATCGAGCCGCGAGCACGCCGTTTACTGTCTCAAAGAGGCCGGCATCCCGGCCATTCTGGCCGAAACCTGCTCGCGGATATACTACCGCAACGCGATAAACAACGGTTACCCGGTGCTTTTCGTCAAGGGCCTGTCCGACGCTATAAAGTCGGGAAAGATCGAGGACGGCGACACGCTGGAAGTCGACCTCGCGACCGGAACGATCACTGACGCCACAAACGGCAATACCTTTCACGGCGATGCCGTCAGCGAGCTGGAGCGCGACATAATGACGGCTGGCGGACTCATACCGTATCTGAAAACCAGGAGAAAGTAGGAGGCGCATTATGGGAAAAACATTTGCTGAAAAAGCCCTGGGACGCGCCGCGGGACACCCCGTGAACGCGAACGAGGTAATAACGGTCGAGCCTGATTTCTGCATGAGCCACGACAACACCGGGCCTATATCGCGCACGTTCAAAAAAATAGGCGTCAAGAAGGTCTGGAAACCGGAGCGTCTCGTCGTGATTCTGGATCATGGAGTTCCCGCGCCGTCGAGCGATCACGCCGTCAACCACAAAGAGGCGCGCGAATTTATGCGCGAACAGGGAGCGCCTCACTTCTACGACGTGTCGAGCGCCGGCGGAGTGTGCCACCAGAAATTTCCCGAGGAAGGTTACGCCCTGCCCGGACAGATTGTCATAGGCAGCGACAGCCACACCTGTACATACGGCGCTTTCGGCACGTTCGCCACGGGGATAGGCCGCACCGAGATGGCGGCCGCCTGGGCGACAGGCAATATCTGGTTCAAGGTTCCCGAGAGCATGAAGATAACGGCGTCGGGGAAGCTGAAACCCGGCGTTTCGGCCAAGGACTTCATCCTCAAGGTGATGGGCGACGTCAAATCCGACGGGGCCGACTACATGAGCGTCGAGTTTCACGGAGACGGCATAAGCAACATGAGCATATCCGAGCGCATGACGCTTTGCAACCTCGGGATAGAGATGGGGGCCAAAAACGCCGTCTGCGAACCCGACCAAAAAGTTCTCGATTTCATAAAGGGCAGAGAAAAATCCTCCGATTGGGAAATACTGTGGGCCGATCATGACGCCGTGTACGCCAAAGAGTTGAAGTACGACCTCGGCGATATAAAACCCGGCGTCGCGAAACCGCATACCGTGGACAACTATGCCGAAATCACCGACGTCAGGGGGACGAAAATAAATCAGGCGTTCCTAGGGACTTGCACGAACGGACGGGCCGAGGATCTGCGCGCCGCCGCCGGGGTGTTGAAGGGCAAGCGGGTGGCGGTGAGGACGATAGTCATTCCGGCGTCGTGGAATATCTATCGCGAAGTTATGCGCGACGGCACGCTGGATACGCTGCTCGACGCGGGCTGCATAATCTGCAACTCCGGCTGCGGACCGTGTCTCGGCGCTCACATGGGAACGCTGGCGCCCGGCGAAGTCTGTATCAGCACCGCGAACCGCAATTTCAAGGGGCGCATGGGCGACAAGGAGAGTTTCATATATCTGGCGAGTCCTCTCACTGTCGCGTGCAGCGCCGTGGCTGGCGAGATAACCGATCCGAGGGAGGTTTTTGCGAGATGAAGATAAAGGGGCGCGTCTGGAAATACGGCGACGACGTTAACACAGACGTCATATTCGCCGGAAAATACACGTACACCATTAAAGACCGCGCGGAGATGGCGAAATATGCCCTGGAGGATTTGGATTCGGATTTCAACAAAAACGCCTCGGCGGGAGATATCATCGTCGCCGGCAAAAACTGGGGCTGCGGATCGAGCCGTGAACAGGCGGCGATATGTCTCAAAGAGAGGGGCATAGGGGCGATAATAGCGAAAAGTTTCGCCCGCATTCACTATCGCAATTGTCTCAACGAAGGGCTGCCGATAATTATAAGTTCCGAGATTCAGGGTCTCGTCGAGAAGGGCGGCGACGTCGAAATAGACTTCGACGCCGGCGAAATAACGGCAGGCGGCAAAAAAATAAAGTTTCCGCCGTATCCCGAGTTCGTGCAGGGGCTTGTGAACGATGGGGGGTTGATACCGCACGTCAAAAAATCGTTGGGGTTGGCATAAAACAACAATATTTACAAATATTTTTATTTAACCGCCTTCTAAAGTGCTAAAATAACAGATAATTCAATATCTGGAGGCGGAGAGCATGAAAACAAATGAATTGAAAGCCGAAGAGGCAAAGGCGAAAACGGAGCGCGTATTGGCCGGCGCCAAGGTCGTATACATGGCCACCAACGGTTCTCACGGCCATCCCAACGTACGCGCCATGTCCACCGTGAAAGCGGACGGTGCCGATGTCCTGTGGTTTGTCACGGACGCCGGATCGAGCAAGGTGGCCGAACTCGCCTCGGACGGCAAGGCGGTCGTTTACGCGGAGGCGTCCCGCGGCGGCGAGTGCAGAGTCTGGGGCAGTGTGGATGTACTCGACGACGACGCGTCCAGGAAAGTCGTGTGGCGAAATGAATTAGCGGAGCATTTTCCGGGAGGGGCGTCTTCTCCGGAATTGCGGGTTCTCCGTTTCAACGTCGCGAACGGGGTATATTGCAGCAAGGCGGGTAAAAAAGGAGAATTTAAAAACTGATTCGCGGCCGGATTGATGACCGGTTCCGCGAAAAACGAACCTAAGGAGGTATTCGCGGTGAGCCGTGATGTTATGAAAGTGCGTGAGAAAAAAGACCGCTATAAGGTCTGTTATATGTCGGGAGACGATTCCGGGTACGATATGATGGAGGGGGCCCTTCTGGTTCTCGAGTCGATGAATCTTCCCATCGAGTGGGTGCGCGCCGATCTGGGCTGGTGCATATGGGAAAAGTCGGTGTCTAAATTCGGCGAGGGCGATCCGCGGTGCAATACCGTTCCGCCGGAGACCATCGAGTCCATAAAAAACACCGACGTCACGCTCATGGCGGCGATCACGTCCAAGGCGGGCGTCAAAGGTTTCAAATCCGCGATACTCCAGATGAGACAGTTGTTCGACCTCTACATAAATCTCCGCCCGGCGAAATCGCTGCCCGGCATAGGCACTCCGCTCAAGAGCGAGCCCAAAATAGACATAGTGATGTTCCGCGAGAATACCGAGGATCTGTACGCCGCCGTCGAATTCTTCCCGCTTCCGAAGGAGCATTTCGATCTGCATCCCGGCATGGAGCGCTTTAAAAAGTGCAGCGAGGTCGCGGTATCGTGGCGCGTGTTTTCCAAAGAGGGGTGCGAGCGCATAATCCGCGCCGCGTTCGAGTACGCTAAGGCTACGGGGCGCAAAACGGTTCACTGCGGCAACAAAGCCAACGTCATCCGGCAGACCGACGGCATGATGAAACGCCTGTTCCTCGAAATAGCCAAAGAATATGAACAGTACGGCATAAAAGGCATAGAGGAAAACGCCGACGCGACGGCGATGTGGCTCATCAAGAATCCCCAGGATTACAGCGTGGTGGTCGCGAGCAACGTGTTCGGCGATATACTGTCCGACGAAGCGAGCCAGCTCACCGGAGGACTCGGCTTCGCTCCGAGCGGCAACATAGGCGAAAGCACGGCCATTTTCGAACCGTCGAGCGGTTCCGTCCCCAAGTACGCGCACAAGTACCGCGTCAACCCGTGCGCCATGCTGCTGACTTCCAAGATGATGCTCGAATATCTCGACATGCGCGAGGAAGGATCTAAAATCGAGAAAGCCATCGGTGAGGTGCTGGTGGAGAGCAAACCGGGAACGCTGACCTACGACATCCTTCGCGATTTCCGGGGCGACCCCGACTGGGAGAAAAACGCGGCTTCGACCCTCGATATGGCGGCCGCCATAGCTCAAAAGATAGATCCCGGCTTCAAGGGCGAGCGGCTGGAAAAAGCGAAAGCGAAAGTTCACGCCATGTGCGACTGGAAGAAAACCATAGGATTCGAATAAAAATAAGATTTAAAATTTTGAGGCCGGAGCCGCGAACAGCTCCGGCCTCTCGTCATTCGCGCTCCGCCGAGCCGATAGTTCTCCCGCACATGCCTTCAATCTCGCGGACGTCGAGAGAGAACAGCAATATTCCCTTTCCGCGCGCTGTCAATTCCGCCGTCAGGTTGTATATTTCCACTTTCGCGGCCTCATCCGCGCCGCGGGACGGCTCGTCGAAAATCACCACGTCCGCCCCGCCGAATATCAGGTCGGAATGGCTTCGTCCGCCCAATATCTGGGACGGCGTGAAAAGGTTCTGTATCACCGTCTCAGTTTCCGCGGACTGGCCGCGGCCCAGTCCGAATCCCTGCAGCAGCGGCAGGAAGCGCTCGCCGGCGTTTGCCGGGCTGTGTTCGACCCGCGCGTAGGCCGACGCCTTGCGTGCCGTCACGCAAAGCGCGGCGCACCGCAGTTTTCTTTCGTCTTGAGACAAGCCTATTCGATATCTGGTCGCGCTGCCCGGAGGGCCCGTTCTCATTTTTATGCCGAATATGGAAGTCTCGCCGCTTCCTCTGGGCTCGATGCCCAATATCGAACGTATAATTTCCGTTTTTCGCGCGTCGTCGGCGCAATTCATCCCCACCGTCTCGCCTTGTCGTATCTCAATGCCGCGCTTTGGCAGCGCGAGGAGAGTTTTTCCGGGTGAAACGGGGCGGGAAGGGTATTCCGCGCGCGCTGTGCCCATGATCCGCAGCAATTCATCGGGCGTCGCGTCTTTTGATTCGAGAGTCCTCACCGCGCGTCCGCCGCGTAAAACCGTCACGCGATCGCACATCCCGGTTATCATATCGGGATTGCGTGATATCAGAATAACCGGCGTACCATTGTTTTTCAGCTTCATCACGATGGCCGACAGTTTCTCCATCCCGCTCGCGTCCAGGCCATCGGACGGTTCGTCCATAATCACGAGCCTGGTTCCCAAAAATACCGCCCGCGCTATCCCGGCGAACTTGCCGAGACGTTCGGGGAGCAGTTCGGCGTAATCGAGAGGGGATATGTCCGTAATCCCGATCGCACGGAGCAGTGAACCGGCTTCCTCGTTGATGCGCCTGTCATCGATGATTCCGAATCTGTTGTGCGGTTCGCGTCCCATCATGATGGTCTGGGCGATGGTGATTCCTCTGAGAGGGGGAATATCCTGGTAGGCCACCCCGATGCCAAGCGCTTGTGATGACGCCGGACCGCTTATACGGCAGCGCGTTCCGCAAAAGGAGATTTCGCCCGAATCGGGTTCGGCGATCCCCGCGAGGATATGGGCGAGAGTCGATTTTCCGGAGCCGTTTTCGCCCGTGATTCCGTGAATTTCCCCCTCGCTGACGCGGAAATTCACTCCGTCCAGCGCCGCGATTCCGCCGAATGTTTTTTTAACTTCGGTCATTTCCAGAATATTCACGATTTTTCTCCATCCTCGGCGGGAGTGTACATTCAAAAAACCATGAAAACTTTTTATTTCTTCGCGATGAGCGCCAGCGCGCAGGATAATCCCAAGACGGCAAACGATGCCATGATAAGCGCGTCGTTCTCACTGATACCGCCCTGGTAAGACAGATAGAACCCCAATATGAATCCCGCGCAGGATGTGTACAACATTTTAACGTGCCGAGCCATATTCCTACCTCCCAAAAAACCAGACGATAAGTCCTATCAATGAGACGTTGACGAGCCAGTAGCGAATCGTCTTTGCGAGAATTTCATTCTCTCCGCCTTTTCCGATTCCGACATTCGTAGCGCCGGTCATGATGGTCGAAGGAGAGATGGATACGCTCAAAGAACCGCCGACAGACTGCGAGGCGGCCATGAGTACGGCGCTTTTCCCCAGTACGAGCGCTGTTTCGTACTGCATCATCCCAAACATGACGTTTGAATTTGTGTTACTGCCGGTGATAAACGTGCCAAGGGCGCCTATGAAAGGCGACGCCAAGGGGTAGGCCATCCCAAAGGTTTCGGCGATGCCCCGCGCGAGGAAATTTGTCATCCCGGAGTCCGTCATGACGAGCGCCATCATCACTATCGTCGTGATGCCGACGGACATCGGCACGCATTTCGCGGCCGTCTTTTTTATCGCGCCCAGCAGCAATTCGGAGGAACCGCGGTCACACTTGCCGCTCATGGGATAGATGACGGCTCCGAACAGGGCGGCGGCGATCAGTATCAGCATCGGATGCGAAAAAAATTGTATCTTGGCATAGCTCGACGCGGCGTCGGCCGTATATCCCAGAACCGTGGACACGGACGGGAAATCGAGCCCCCAGTAATAAGGGTTGAGCAGTTTTTTGACCGCCGGCGTCTGCAACAGCAAAGTGAGCGCGATGACGACGTAATAAGGCGACGAGGCGGCATGGAAACGCATGCCGTTTTCCTGTCGTACGGGAATTTTATCGACGCCGTTCTTTTTCCGCAGCGAAAATACGGACAGCAGAGAACAGCCGCTTATACCCGCGGCAAGCGTCGCTATCTGAGCCATGCCTATTTTATTCATGAACCAGAGCGTGAACGACATGAGCGCTCCGATGACGCACACGGTCACGGCGCCTTTTTTTAAGCCGGCGGAGCCTCCGCATATGTGCAGAACCGAGAATCCTGTCGAAAAGACCGCGGCCGCGAACAGCAGGGACATAACCGGCCCTATCGTCTCGCCGGGCAAACCCGTCACCAACTGGATGGCGTTGTAACTCGAGCCCATCGAACCGAAAGATATGGACCAAGAGTGCCCAACAAGACAGGCCGCAACTGAAACTATGGGGTCGAAGCCCATCTCGGCCATGATTGGCGCCACGATGGCGACCGGTACCCCGAATCCCGCTATCCCTTGGAGAAGCGATGAAAAACACCAGGACAACAGGAGACATTGGATCATCTTGTCGTCGGATATCTTCCGCATCGCGCCGCTTATGATTTTCACGGCTCCGGCGCTCTCCACCACGTTGTACAGGAGAATCGCGCTCCAGATTATCAGGAGCACATACAAGGAAAGCGCGATGCCTTTGGCGTTTGCGAGGGCCAGCAGGCGCGCGTCGGCTTTGAAGAATACATAAGCGGCAAAAATTCCGACGAACCACGAGACGGCCCCTACTTTGAAGGATTCCCAATGGAACAGAAGAATGCAGCCGAGCAGGACTATAACCGGCGCGGCCGAAACAAGCCAGTAAAATATGTTCATGGACTCCATGTTATTTCATCTCTTTCAAATATAGTCGCGATATATCAGTTAAGAATCAAAAAACGCGTCCCGGCGGGCTTTCTGTCTCAGTCCAGTTCTCCGTAGCCCCCCTCTGGCCTGCGCCAGATTTTGACTTCGGTGACGTCGTATATGACGAGGAAAACCATTCCGAGGTATGTCAGGGGAGAATACATAATGTACTTCGCGGTCGGGACGCCCAGTGTGTTCGCTATGAACGCGCCGGTGACGCTCCACGGTATTATGGGCGCCAACGCCGTACCGCTGTCCTCCAGCATGCGGGATATATTCGCCCTGTGCAGGGTATAGCTGTCGTAAAGCGGGCGCAGAACCGGACCGAGTACCGCGAACGTGACATAGTAACTGCCGGTGATACAGAAGAACGCGCCGTGCGTTATGAACGCGAAAATTTGCATGAGCCGCTCGCTCTTTGCCTTGCTTTTTATCAGATTTATCAGTATGTCGATAACGCCGGCCGTCTTCAGCGGGGCGCCGAAGATTGCGGCCGCTATGAGCAGCGCTACCGATCCGAGCATGCTGTTGAGCCCGCCCCGAATCAACATACTGTCGATCATATCGGCGCCGGATTTTGCGGTATAACCCCTCTGAAGCGCCGACGATATTTCCCCAAGGCTCAACCCTTGAAAGAAATAAGCCAGGACGCAGCCCAAAGCGACTCCCGCCGTGAATACCGGAAGCGCCGGTTTTTTCAGCAATATCAGTCCTAATACGGCGATTGGAGGCAGGAGCAGTATCGGTGAAAGCGAGAATATTTCGCTGAGTTTGGAAGTTATGATTTCGATGCTGTCTCCCGTTATGACGTGTCCGGCCGCCGCGCGCCCCAGGAACAGATACAGCAGAAGGGATATGATGTATGGCGGCAGCGTCGTCCACAGCATATATTTTATATGGTCGATTATATCCACGCCAGAGACCGCCGACGACATGACGGTGGTGTCCGAGAGAGGCGACAGTTTATCGCCGAATATCGCGCCGGTAACTATGGCCCCGGCGGTGTAAGGAAGAGGAACCTCAAGACCCGCCGATATTCCCATCAGGGCCACGCCCACCGTTCCTATGGTACCCCAGGAAGTTCCCATGCAGACCGACATCATTGTACACAGGAGCAGCGTCACCACAAGAAACGTTCCGGGAGAGAGGAGTTTGAGGCCGTAATAGACCATAAGAGGCACCGTTCCGCACGCTATCCAGATGCCTATCATCAGTCCGACCGACAACAGTATCAATATGGCGGGCAGCATGGCGTTTATATTGCCGATCATGTCCCGCTCCAGGTCCTTCCATCGGATGCCCCATATCATACAGAGCGCCGAGCTGGCCGCCCCGGCCGCAAGGAGCACTATCGATGAATTCGCTTTCACCCAGAGAACCCCGCCAAAGATCATAAGTATGGACAGCACAAACAGACATAATGCTTTTGGTATGCTTAAATTTTGGTTTTCTGAATCACTCACGCGTCTCACCTCGTCGTAATCAGCATATTATGTCGCGTATCACTCTCTCGTATATTTCAGCCGCCTGTTCAACCTCCTTCATCGATCCGAATTCGTTCGGGCCGTGAAATCCCTCTCCTGACGGTCCAAACGTTACCGTGGGAATGCCGCCCAAAACCACCAGATAATTGGAGTCGCATACGGACCTGTCTATTTCGAGCGACGGTTCGCGCCCCGCCACCTCCCTGAAGTGACGTACCACCGACAGAAGCAGCGGATGATCCCTCTCTATGACGAAACTTTCCATAAACGGGGTGTCTCTTTTCGTCAGCGCCACATCCACCCTGTCTTCGATTCCAAGAGATGCCGCGGCTCCGAGTACCTGCGCCACGCAACTTGCGGAAGTTTCACCCGGAACCACGTAACGGTCGATAAAAATGCCGCATTTGTCGGGGACGGAAAGCGTGGTTTTTATGCCGCCCTCTATGTGACGCACACACCATGTTCCGCTCCCTACTTCGGGGTGTTTTGCCGTCGGGAGATTTTCTATCGCAACGGCCAGCTTTGCCGCGTCGATTATAGCGTTTCGCCCAGTCTCCGGATATCTGCTGGCGTGCGCGGCTGTGCCTCGCACGTCGGCTGTCATGCTGTATCGGCCGCGAAAGCCAATCGCGATGTTGTCGAACCGGCATTCCGCCATAATAGCCATGTCGGCCGAAAGACCCTCCCGCAGCATCTTGTATGTGCCGCGGGACAAACCCTCTTCGTCGGCGGAAAAGGCCAGATGCAAGTCGCCTCTGTTTGGAGGGTGCCCGTCACTTTTTTCGATGAACCTGTTCACGGCTTCCAGCACCGCGGCTATGCCGCCCTTCATGTCCGACGAGCCCAGCGCGTACACTCGGTCGCCCTCCACTACGGGAGTGAAAGGGTCGGTCTTCCAGCCGTCCGTTACGGCGACTGTATCAAGATGCCCTATGAGGAGCAGTGATTTCGCGGATGGATCCGAACCCTTCAGGGTAGCTTTTATCGACGGCCATTTCCCTTCCGCGGCCCAGTGCCATTCCGCGGTCAGCCCCATGCCTTCAAGTTCCTTGGCTACGTACGCCGCCGCGGCCTCTTCGTTTCCGGTCACGCTAGGCGTGCGGATAAGTCTGTCATAGCGCATAAACAATCTGTTATCAGGCAAAGTTACCCCTGCTGAACCCATCGTCAAACCCAACCTTTCCTATAAAATTAACCCATTTTCGGGCATTAAGGTTCAAAATTCAACTATTATTTACATTAATTACGTTAAATACTTCAATATTATACGGTAAATACTATCATCGTCCGGGCGATAAGTCAACAAAACGCAAAAGAGGAAGCA
>JAITAT010000031.1 GCA_031283975.1 Synergistaceae bacterium | reverse complement strand
TAATAGCAATCACGCTCGCCGGCCGAGCGATCTTCTATCATCACCACGATCACATCCGCTTTGTACTCGTCCGAGTGAAGCGAATGGATATAATACTTGTTTTTTCTGAAACTCTCCGTGTCGAACTCATCCCCATACACGTTTCTCAGTTCCTCATACGCGCTCTCCATCACATCTTTCGCGCTGCCAATCTTGAAATCGCGCCGTTCGTCGAGCCGCGTCCACTGGGCGTCTCCCGCCAAGGATACGGCGGCCAATCCCAAAACAAAAATGACTGAAATGACAAAATTCCTTATCACAACAACCACTCCCTTTTCGTCAACGCATGGCGCCCAATTCACCACGCTAAAACGAAATAAGCTTGCCGGCGGCATTTGTACTTTCGGTCACTTCTCCAATTGCCGTACCGTGTCTATCACGGTCCCGTCGCGCCATTCCACCACCGCTACAACCCTGTCGGCCGCGCGTATCGGCTCCATGGGGCCGCTCATGCGCCCTGCGCGTTCTGCAAGCTCGTCGATAGAGACAAGCGGTATATCACGGGCGTATGTAAAGTCGCTCCAGGCGTTGAGCAGATCTTTGCGGCGCGGGTTTATCGTGACGCCGAATTCAGTCACCACCGCGTCTATGACCTCGCCAGGCGTAGTAATCGTGTGGACGCGGTCGACAACACACGGTATGCGTCCCCGCAGAAGAGGCTGGGCTATGATGGAGAGCTTCGCCCCAGCCGCGGTGTCCTGATGGCCGCCTATTCCGTGAAGCAGCATTCCGTCCGCCTCGGTGTTCACGTTAGCGTTGAAATTCACATCGACCTCGGTCGCGCCCAGAACGACGATATCCAGCATGTTGACCGCCGCCCCGCAGTTCCACGGGTTCGCGTACCAATCCGCCGAAATTTCGATGTGATTCGGGTCAGATTCTATCGAACTGACCGCGTCGAGATCGAACGACTGAACGTCCAGCAGTTTTTGAAGCAGACCCTCTTTCATCAGATCCACGAAAAAGCCGGTGATTCCGCCCAGCCCGAAAGAGCCCCTGATGTCCCTGCGTTTCATCGCCTCTTTCATAAAAGCTGTCACCGCGAGAGGTATTCCGCCCGCTCCTGTCTGGAAACTTATTCCGTCCATGAAATAAGGCGACGACTCTATCAAGCGCGACGCGTATTTCGCTATCAAAAGACGCATCGGATCGCGCGTGACCCGTGTGGTGCCCGACACTATTCCGGCCGGGTCTCCTATGCTTTCCGTCTCGGCGATCAGATCGACGTAAATGCCCGGTATGGATATCGGCGAGATCGGATAGCCGTGCAAGTTGTCTGTCACCGCGACGACCACGTCCGCGTATTGGGCGTCCGTAAAAGCGTATCCGATGGAACCGCAGGCCGACTTGCCGGATCGCCCGGAAATATTTCCCATGCGATCCACCATCGGAGCGGCGATGAAAGCGACGTCTATATGCACGTCGCCCGATATAACCGCTCTCGGCCTGCCTCCGTGGCTTCGGAGTACGACGGGTGAATCGAGACCGCCCTCCGAAACCAGCCTGCCGATAGCGCCGTTGTCCGACCCCATTATTCTGCTCACTACACCGCTCTTGATATGAGGTATTATCGCCTTGTGAACGTCGAACAGAGCCGTGGGAAATATGGTGAGATCGCCTATCCCCAGTTCCGAACAAGCCTGTATGACGCTGTTTACAATGTAATCCCCGTTTCGCAGGTGATGATGAAACGATATCGTCATGCCGCTTTTGAGCCCGGAGGCCATAACAGCTTCTTTTACGCTCCCCGACAGCTTGCTGGAACCATTTGGTATAGCCGCCCTGATCTTGGCTCCGGCTCGATATCCCGACGGCTTGCGGGCAAACGCGCCTTCAAAAAGCCTGCCGTCCGTGCTCCCGTAGCCGTCTATCCTCGAAGGTATTTCGCGGTTCACTGCGTTTCGTTCCATTAATATCAGCCCTCCTTGGGACAGTCGAGCCCGGCGCGCTTGAGAGTGTACTCGGCGCGCTTGATGACCGGAGCGTCTATCATGCGCCCGTCCAAAGAAACGGCGCCAAGCCCGCGAAGCGCGGCCGCGGACGCGGCTTCGACTATCCTTCGCGCGGTTTCGATCTCTTTTTCTGTCGGAGCGTAAACCTCGTGAATTATCGGAATTTGATTGGGATGTATGACGCTCTTTCCGTCATAACCGAGCTGTTTTACGAACCCAGCCTCTTTTCGCAGCCCGTCGTCGTCGTTTACGCGCGGGAATATGGTATCGAGCGCGTCGACCCCGGCGGCGCGGGCGGCGACTATAATCATGCGCCTTATCCATTCCAGTTCAACGCCGTCTTTGCTGCGGTTCGTGCGAAGATCGGCGGCCAAGTCCTCGCCGCCCGGCAATATCGCCGTCACTCTGGGCGAGGCTTTGGCTATGTCGAGGGCATTCCATACGCCGAGCGCCGATTCGAGCAGGCAGAATATTTTCGTGCTGCCCTGCGGAACGCCCGATTTTTCTTCAACCGCCGATATTTCCTCGTCTATGTCGCGCACCGTCTGCGCGTTATCGACTTTCGGCGCGCGGACGCCGGATATCCCGCATGAAACCACGACAGCTATGTCATCTCTCCAGTGTGGGGTGTCGGTCGCGTTGATGCGCACGGTCACTTCGCACTTGCCGAACTCACCTCTCCGAAGCGCCTCGCGCACCAGTATACGCGCCGAATCTTTCTCCGAAGCCGAAACCGCGTCCTCCAAATCTATGACGAGACCATCTGGCTCGAAGAGATGGCCGCGCAGCAACATGTTGGGGTTATTGCCCGGAAGATAAAGCATTGTGCGTCTCATCTCGTGAACTCCCCAATGTACCGCTTATACGCCGCTTCGACCCTGGCGCCAAGGACGATGTCCATAGCCCCATTATCCTGCACATGTACGCGAACGGGTTCACGGGCTCCAAGCCCGTCAAGCGTTTCGTTTATCACTTTTTTCATCACCGTCTCGAATCTCGCGGACGCGCTTCCGGTTATTTCTATTACCCCGTTCTTTTCAGGGCCCGTTATCGTCACCACGCAGTCCATGGATTCGAGAGTCCCAGCCTGAGCAGTTTTCGGATTATTTAAATCCACTCTGTACCCTCCTCGTAAACCAGTAGTATTAATTCTGTGGCCAAAGTTTTTTGATATACATAAAATATAATTTTTATCATTATATCATTTCGGGAGAGACATACTTGGATAAAAACCTGATTTTTACCGTTAAGGAGAGGAGAAATTGTATGAAGCATTGATAACGGCCGAGTTTTACAGTAAAACGGCGAACCGGTGTCAAGAAATTTACTTGACACCGGTTCGCCGTTCTCATATAATGAACTGCGTTGCGGAGTGGTGGATATGGATCAGGCTTCCGGGCTCGACGCCGTATTACGCGAGAGGGTCCGTTTCGGGGAACTGTTCGATGTTTATTCGCCGATATTGACTGAAAAACAGCGCGAGGTCTGCGATTTGTTTTTGAGCGAAGACCTCTCGATCTCGGAACTTGGCGAGGCGCTTGGAACGTCGCGGCAGGGCGCTTACGATCTTGCCAGGAGATCGCTCGAACGTCTCGGCGAGATAGAACGCTCGCTGGGGTTGATCGATCTTCTCAAAGCGCACGAGTCTCTCATATCTCTCATAAAAGAGAACGAGGATGTTATGCCGGGCGAGTTTCTCGAAAGGGTCAGGCGGATCGAGGGTAAATTGACTTCGGAAAGGGGCGGCGCCGATGTTTGAGTCGCTGAAGGAACGGTTTGACGCCGTATTCGCGGGGCTGAAAGGCAAGGGCAAACTGTCGGCCGACGATGTGTCCGCCGCGATGCGCGAGGTGCGGCGGGCGCTTTTGGAGGCGGACGTCAATTATAAAGTCGTCAGGGAATTGCTCGACGCGACCTCAAAGCGGGCAGTGGGAGCGGATGTGTTGAACTCCATAACCCCGGCGCAGCGAGTGGCGGCAATCGTTTACGAGGAACTGACGAATATAATGGGCCGCGAACCGGCGCCGCTGACGATATCGCCCAAACCTCCGACGGTCTATATGATGGTCGGTCTCCAAGGTTCGGGCAAGACTACAACCACGGTGAAGATAGCCCGCAGGATGTCGAAATCCCACAAACCGTTGGTGGTGGCGTGCGATCTGCGCCGTCCCGCGGCCGTCGAGCAACTGAAAATCCTGGCGGAAGGCGCCGGAGTGGCATTCTTCGGGCCGGAACCCGGAGAGACCGATCCGTCCGAGGTCGCCAAAAAATCTCTCGTCTACGCGGAAAATCACCTCTGTGACCTCATTTTGCTCGATACGGCGGGACGTTTGCAGTTGGACGACGAACTCATGGCGGAGCTGGACGCGATGAAATCCACGATTCCGCCCTATGAGATTCTGCTGGTGGTGGATTCTATGACGGGGCAGGAGGCCGTCGAAGTGTCCGGAACTTTCAACAGACGTCTCGGCCTGACCGGAGTCGTTCTCACAAAACTCGACGGCGACGCGCGAGGCGGCCCGGCACTTGCCGTCAGGGCGGCGACGGGCGTGCCCGTGAAGCTGGCTGGAACGGGCGAACATACGGAAGATCTGGAGCAGTTCGATGCTTCCAGAATGGCGTCCCGCATAATGGGCATGGGCGACATGGCGGGGCTCATGGAGAAGATAGAGCAGGCCGCCGATACCGATGGTATGGAGCGCATTACCGACAGCCTGAAGAAAAATAAATTCACGCTGGAAGATATGCTGATCCAATTGCAGCAGGTCAAAAAACTTGGCCCGCTCGACAAGGTGCTCGAAATGCTGCCGATACCGGGCGGCGCGAAAGCGCTGAAGGGCGCGGATATGGACATGTCGAGGCTGAAATATACCGAAGCGATTATCCAGTCCATGACGAAGAAGGAGCGTCGTTCGCCCGAAATAATCAAAGGAGGCCGCCGCAGGCGCATCGCGGAGGGCTCCGGGACGAGCGTGCAGCAAGTGAATCAGGTACTGGCGCAGTACGAGCAGATGAAAGGCATGATGAAATCTTTGGGCAAAATGGGGCGCATGTCTCCTCAGTCGTTCAAAATACCCGGAGTCATGAAAAATTTGTTCAGAGGAAGGTAAGGCTGATTTAAAATCAAAGCGGCTGAATTTGTTTTGGCGCTTTAATCGGCGCTTCTAATATTTGAGGAGGTGTTTAAGACATGGCGGTTCGTATTCGTTTGGCGCGTCACGGCAAAAGAAAGGCTCCGTTCTACCGTCTGGTGGTGGCGGATTCGCGTTCTCCGAGGGACGGGCGTTTCATAGAACTCATTGGCACTTACAACCCGATGACCGATCCGGCGGATGTAAAGGTAAATGAGGATCGGGCGCTGCACTGGCTGACGGTTGGAGCTATCCCTTCCAGCACGGCGCGCGCGCTTCTTTGCAAATCGGGAGTGATGGACAAACTCCAGTCGGCGAAAAAGAAAAACGCCGAAACTGCGGGCGTCTGTACCATCTGTGAAATCCCGGATTCGGAGTGAGGCTTATGCCGGACTACGGCGCGATAGTCGAATATATTGTCCGCAGACTGGTGAATAAACCTGACGAAGTGATTGTAACAAGCGAGCGCAACAAGACCGGGGCCACGATGATTACTATATCGACGGCGCACGACGATATTGGACGGGTGATAGGCAAACACGGAACCACCATAAACGCGATAAGGCTGTTAGTAAAAGCTGCCTCCGTCAAACCGTGCGAAAAAGTGGATGTCGATCTCCTCTAGTCTCGGCCTGAAACGGGATAGAATACAGAGAGGCAGGATAATCGGGGCTCATGGAGTGAGAGGCGAGATCAGAATCGTCCCAACAACCGATTATCCCGAGCGCTTTTTCGGCATGAAAACGCTATGCGCGGAATTTTCGTGCGATTCGGGCACATCTCAAAAATCGCCAGTTTTGCTGGTGGTTAGCGGCATAAGGCCGCACGAGGGCAAAGGACAGATCCTCGCGGTGGTGGATGGAATCAACGACAAGGATTCCGCCGACGCGCTGAAAGGGTATGTCGTGACCGTGGCGCCCGAGGAGCGGGTCGAACTGGCGGAAGGGGAGTATTGGATAGACTCGCTGATCGGTCTGGATGTTGTGGACGACGACAGCGGAGGGCATCTTGGCAAAATAGAGGACGTCATGAGTACCGGAAGCAACGACGTCTATCAGGTAAAGACCGGAGACGGCAAAACTAAACTGATACCCGCCATCGCCGAAGTGGTGCGCTCGATATCGCCGGACGAGGGCGTCGTCAGGATACATGTTCTGGAGGGTCTCTTGGATTGAACGCCCGAGGCAAACCCCGGATTTGCGTCGTTACGGCGTTTCCGGAACTCGTCGGAAATTATCTGTCGTCGAGTGTTCTGGGGCGAGGTATAAACGCTGGGCTTCTCGATGTGTCGGCGGTCGATATCCGTGATTTCGCCGCAGGCGCTTACAGACAGATAGACGATTACAGCTACGGCGGCGGCGGTATGGTGCTGATGCCGGGGCCTTTAAAGGCCGCACTGGATTCGATATCCCGGCGCGAGGAGCGTTTTGTCGTGTATCCCAGCCCGCAAGGCGTGAGACTGGGGCAGGAACTCGTCGAGGATTTGCGCGGAATCGCCGAAACGAAACGTCTGGTGATCGTTTGCGGGCATTATGAGGGAGTGGACGAACGGTTCGTCAAGCGCGACGTCGATCTCGAAATTTCGTTTGGGGATTTCGTCCTCACCGGAGGGGAACTTCCGGCGCTCGCGATAATCGACGCTCTTTCGCGCCTGATTCCCGGAGTGGTAGGAAAGTACGAGGCCGTTTCCGAGGACTCGTTTTTCTCGGGAATGCTGGACAGTCCCCACTATACTCGGCCGGAGAATTTCGAAGGCGAAGAGGTTCCTCACGTACTGTTGAGCGGGGATCACGACGCCGTAAACCGCTTCAGGCGAAAAGAGGCGATAGAGAGGACTCTTTCCAGAAGGCCCGATATGATGGCCCGGGCGGGGATAATGCCCTACACTGGGGGCGGGTTTTATGTCCTGCAGATACATCACCCGGCGCTCGATAAAAGCGGCCGCGAATCCACAACGGCGGTAACCGGCATGGATTTGCACGATATAGCGAGGGCCTGCCGGACTTACGGGGTGAAGAAATATCTTGTGGCGACTCCGTTGAAATCTCAGCGGGAATTGATAAAAAAGGTCGCGGCCCACTGGACAAGCGGGTATGGAGCTGAGTTCAATCCAGACAGAGCCGAAGCCATGAGAAAGATAAAGACATCCGATACCCTGCGGCGGGCGCTCGAGTGGATAGAGAGCAAAGAAAAAACGTTCCCCCTTACGATAGCCACAACGGCTAAAGAACGGAGCGGAACGACGAGCTGGGTCACGCTCAAAGAGCGCGTGCTGCGCGAAGGCCGTCCCGTGGCGTTCATTTTCGGTACAGGCTGGGGACTGGGCGAGGAGACGCTCGTATCGTCGGATGCCGTAATGTCCCCTATATCGGGCGGAGCGGGCGGTTATAATCATCTGTCGGTGAGAAGCGCGGTCAGCATAACGCTCGACAGGTTTTTTGGTTTCAGATAGACGAACAGGGGCGAATAATCAGAAAGGATGTGGATACAGTTATGATTGATCCGAGGATAGCGCTGGTTGAAAAACGTTTCCGCAAAGAGGAAGGAATACCGGAGTTTCGCGCGGGGGATACCGTAAAAGTTCACGTAAAAGTACGCGAGGGCAACCGCGAGCGCATTCAGGTGTTCGAGGGAGTGGTGATCGGCCGTCAGCACGGCGGGTTGCGCGAAAATTTCATCGTGCGCAAGATGTCC
>JAITAT010000227.1 GCA_031283975.1 Synergistaceae bacterium | reverse complement strand
TCCCTGCTCAGGTATTTGAAAGAGGCCGAGCCGTCGACTTTTCAGCCCATCAACGTCAACCTCGGTATCTTCCCGAAGCTGGAATTTTCACGCAGGAAGATGCCGAAACCGGAACGCTGCGCGATGTACGCCGAGCGTTCGCGGAAGGATATGGAAGAATTCATGCGCGGCAGGCCGGACTGAGCGAACGTCAAGGCGCCGCCGCTGACGGCAGCGCGCAAACCTTACGCCGATCACTCTCCTCGATACAACCTTTTCGTTTATCTCCTCGGATTTTGTATAAGACGGCGTTTTGATGTATGATGATATATGATGTAATTATTGTGATTCCGTTTTTTGATTTTCGCGCGATTACAGGGGGAGGCGTATTATTTTGGAGACCAGAAATTTCAGGAATATCGGGCGGGATATCTCGCTGCTTGGTTTTGGGCTGATGAGACTGCCGCTCAAATCGAAGAACGTACGCGATATCGATTACGCGACCGCGGAAAAAATGGTCGGGCGCGCTCTTGATATGGGAGTCAATTACTTCGACACCGCGTGGGTGTATCACGAGGGCGAGAGCGAAAATTTCGCCGGGTACGCGCTGTCGAAGTATCCGCGCGACAAATACTGCCTTGCTACGAAAATGCCAATATGGATTTTGGAATCTTCCGGCGATCCGGAACGTATTTTCACGGAACAGCTTAAAAAATGCCGTGTGGAATATTTCGACTTCTACCTTCTGCACAATATAGGAGGAGAGACGTACGATATATCACTGAAATACGACGTGTACGAGTTCCTCAGGAAGAAGAAGGATGCCGGTTACATCACGAACCTCGGATTTTCGGTGCACGACAGCCCGGCGCATCTGGAAAAAGTACTGGAAAGCCGGGAGTGGGACTTCGCTCAGATACAGTTGAATTACATAGACTGGTATGCTCTCGACGCGAAAAGCCAGTACGAGTCCATAGCCAGGCGCGGCATACCCGTGGTGGTCATGGAGCCCGTTCGCGGCGGTGTACTCGCAAATCTGGGTGAGAAAGCCGATAGCATTCTAAAAGAAGCCGATGGCGAAGCGAGCCAGGCCTCGTGGGCCATCCGCTACGCGGCGTCGCTGCCGGGAGTTATGACCGTGCTCAGCGGGATGAGCGATCCCGAACAGCTCGAGGATAACCTGAAAACGATGACGGATTTCCGCGCGCTTTCGAACGATGATAGGGTGGTTATCGAAAAGGCCGCTGCCGAGTACCGCGCATCCGGCGCCATACCTTGCACGGGCTGCGGTTATTGCATGGATTGCCCTGTCGGAGTCGATATTCCGCGCGTATTCGCGATTTACAACCATTATCGGACTGTGCGGCTGTCCAATGAAACCATTGCCGGCATCGTCTTCGAGAACACGTATACGCGTGTTCTGAGCGAGTCCCAGAAGGCGCACAACTGCGTGTCCTGTGAAAAATGCGTCGAACACTGTCCGCAGGGGATAGAGATTCCTAAGTTTATGAAAGATATAGCCGCTTTCGCGGCGGCATGAACCTCAGCATCCGGCCGCCCGGATAAGCCTGTTGCGTATGGCCTCGCCGATGCCGTCTCCCTCGGGGAGGTCGGCGATGATGCGTTTGGCGCCGCATCGTTCCAACTTTCTCAAGGCGTGGAAGAGTTCATGCGCGTATTCACCGAGCGAGTGGAAGATAATTTGGGCGGCGGAGCCTTCCGGAGGCTGTCTCATGCCGAGATAGCACCAGCTTCCAGCCGGCTCGGAGAATATTTCAAAGTTATCGTTTTGCCACAGGCTGACGCCTATCGAAGGAGCGTAATGCTTGTGTCTCGTTCCGGGAGATCGCGCGTGATTGGAGGAGCCTTCGGCCTCGACATCCACTATGTGTTCCAGCATTTCACGCGTCACTCCGCCCGGGCGCAGTATGGCTATTTTCTTCCCGGTGGCGTCTATCACTGTCGATTCGACTCCTATCGATGACGCTCCGCCGTCTATTATCATGTCAACCGCGCTGCCCAGATCGTTACGGACAGTTTCCGCGTTGGTCGGGCTGGGCCGCCCGCTTCTGTTGGCGGAGGGAGCGGCTATCGGCAGGCCGGTCGCGTGTATCAGCTCCAAAGCGATGTAGTTCATGGGAACGCGCAGAGCCACGGTTTCGAGGTTTCCTCTGGTTACAAGCGGTACTATATCGGACGAGTAAAGGACGATTGTCAGCGGCCCTGGCCAGAAATGCTGCATCAAAAGCTCCGCGGAAGGATTCATATCGGCGTAGAGCGACGCTTCCCTGATGTTTGCCACATGCAATATCAGCGGATTGTCCTGAGGCCGCCCCTTCGCATCGAATATTTTTCTGACCGCGGCGGCGTCAAGTGCGTTCGCCCCCAGTCCGTAGACAGTCTCGGTTGGGAACGCCACAAGCCCGCCGTTTTTTATCGTCTCGGCTGCCTTAGAGAGCGTGTCGCGAGTTGGGGCGAAGATGTTGCCCATCTCGCCGTATGATGAAGATAAATACACAGAACGCCCTCCTTTCTTTATGCGGCGATTCCCAAAACAGCCAGAGTTTCCGAGCGAAATTTTGGGTAGCTTCCCTCGATGATGGCGTTGCGCGCGTTTTGCATCATTCTCACCAGAAAGCGCAAATTGTGCCAGCTGCACAGCCTGGCGGCCAGAATTTCTCCGGAGCGGTACAGGTGGCGCACGTATGCCCGCGTGAAATTTTTGCAGGCGTAGCAGTCACAGGTTTCGTCTATGGGCGAAAAATCGCGCTCGAAACGGGCGTTTTTTATGTTTATCCTTCCCGCGCTCGTGAACAGATTACCGTTGCGTCCGTTGCGCGTGGGCAGGACGCAGTCGAACATATCTACTCCGCGAGCCACTGATTCTATCAGGTTTTCCGGCATTCCGACTCCCATCAGATATCGCGGCTTGGCGCGAGGCAGCGTCGCGTCGGTGACGTCCAGAATTCGGTACATTTCCTCGTGCGTCTCTCCGACGGAAAGCCCGCCTACGGCATAGCCGTCGAACCCAATCTCGGCGAGCCGCTTCGAGCAATAAGCCCGCTGGTCCCCGAACAGGGCGCCCTGCACTATACCGAACAGGGCTTGGTTTTGAATGCCGCGCGAGGAAAAAAAATCACGGCACCGCTCCGCCCATTTGAGGGTGCGTCCCATCGCGGCGAGGGAAACGTCCTCGGCCGCCGGTAATTTGACGCATTCGTCAAAGCACATGACGATATCGCTGCCGAGACTCCGCTGTACTTCCATGGACAACTCGGGGGTCATGAAGTGCCTGCTTCCGTCTATATGAGAGCGGAACTCCACGCCGTCGCCGGTGACGTTCCTCAGTTCCGAAAGAGAAAACACCTGGAATCCGCCGCTGTCCGTAAGTATCGGGCGATCCCAGCCCATAAACAAGTGCAACCCCCCCGCGAGTTCGATCACTTCCATACCCGGACGCAGGTAGAGATGATAAGTGTTGCATAAAATGACCTGAGCGCCAATCTCCTTCAACTCCGGCGGAGTCATCGCTTTCACCGTCGCCTGTGTGCCGACGGGCATAAATGCCGGCGTTTCTATCGTCCCATGCGGTGTGACCAGCTTTCCCGCTCTCGCTCCGGTCGTCCGGCATTTGGCCGTTATCTCGAATTCGAACATGCGTTTACCACCCATTTGCCAGAAACAGATCTTTACCATACAATTATACATCAGTGAATGGGATCCATGCATATTCATTTGGGGGTGTTTTTTGTGAAAAAGTTATGCGTTGTTTTATCTGCGGCCGTTGTACTGATGTCTGTATCCGCGGCATTCGCCCATGGGCATTCTCATGGCGGAGGAAACGGTCATGTCTGGCGTAATAATAACAACGGCGGCTATTATTGCGCTGGCGGTTATGGGCATGGCTCTCATTGTGTCTATTAGAACAGGGGAGACTTGCTTAATGGGGAAATTTGTATATATCTATCGGTGAACACTCCCACAATGGGAGCTGCCGCGGGGAAAATTGATCAAAACTTTTGAAGGAACCAAGCCAA
>JAITAT010000222.1 GCA_031283975.1 Synergistaceae bacterium | reverse complement strand
CCGAATCACGGGCCTGCGAGCGAGGCCGGGATTTTGAGGCGATTGGAGAAGGGCCAGACCATCAGGCTGCAAGACCAGGTGAACCATCCGCAACTGTTCCGCACCCCGGACGCCGGATGTTCGAGGGGCGCGCAGTCGAAAGAGCGTTTCGCGGAGAGCCTGGAGAAACACAGCCTTCTGACGCTGAACGATCAGATAGCCCATCTTTTTCCGACGCCGCGCGCGAGCGATTCGGACAAGGAACTCAGGACGCCGGGCGGGGCGATGAAAGAAATGAGCCGGGGGCATGGGATAAGCCTGCCGGCGCACATCCAGCTTTATCCCACCCCGACCCGCAACGACGCGAAGAACAACAACCAGCCGTCGCAACGAACGGAGAACGGCAGGCGCTCGGATCAACTGAATGTCAGCGCGGGCGGAGCGTTGAACCCGGATTGGGTGGAGTGGCTGATGGGCTTCCCTGTTGGCTGGACAGCGGATATTGGCGGGTAGAACCGGACATACCGCGCGTGGCGAAAGGCGTGAAAAACCGTGTGGCGCGTCTGCGGGCTTTGGGCAACGCTGTCGTCCCGCTTCAAGCTTTCCCCATTTTTCGCGCTATCGCGGAGATAGAAAGAGGTCATCAATGATGGAACGCTGGGAATTGAAGCAAGCACAATCTCTCCCTCTGGAGATGAAGATAGAAAAGTCCATCCGGCGCGTCCGCGAATGGTTCGAGCATTGGAGGGGGGAAATATACGTATCTTTCAGCGGCGGGAAAGAATCGACGGCGCTGCTTCACCTGGCGAGGTCGATATATCCCAATCTGCCCGCCGTATTCGCCGACACCGGTCTGGAATACCCGGAAATACGCTCGTTTGTAAAGACCCATGATAACGTCGAAATAATCAAGCCCAAAATGGATTTCAGGCAGGTTATCGAGAGATACGGCTATCCTGTCGTATCAAAAGAGCAGGCCCGCTATATCCACGAGATAAGGAACAGCAAGAGCGCGAGGCTCATAGACATGCGCCTCAACGGGAAAGCGCTGTCTGACGGACGAATCGGAAGTTTTGGGAAACTCAGCGAGAAGTGGAAATTTCTGCTGGACGCGCCGTTCAAGATTTCGGCCAAATGCTGCGATGTCCTCAAAAAAGCTCCATTTATCCAATACGAGCGCCGGAGCGGAAAATTCCCGGTCACGGGTGAAATCGCCGCGGAAAGCCTGCGGAGAAGAACAATGTACCTGATGCGCGGGTGCAACGCTTTCGCCGCGAAACGCCCAAAATCAACGCCGCTGGGCTTTTGGACCGAAACTGACATCCTTCGATACCTCAAAGAATTTTCCATACCTTACTGCTCAATTTACGGCGACATAACGGAAGAAAGCGGAAAACCGCGCTTGAGCGGGCAGGAACGCTCAGGCTGCGCCTTTTGCATGTTCGGCGTCCACATGGAGAAGAACGAAAACAGATTTATCCGGCTCGAACGCACCCAGCCGAAACTCTGGGAATACTGTATTTACACCCTGGGGCTCGGGAAAGTATTGGACTACCTCGGAGTACCCTACTCCGGTTCCGCGAGGCAAGCCGGATATCCCTAAATTTAGATTGGAGGAATTGAATATGCTTGACCAAGACAAAGCGCTGGAGATCATTGAAGGAATAAGGAGCGGATACGGACTGAAGATTCACGAAACAACCGCGTTCGCTGTCCTCCTCTTTGCCGCGGACGGCAAGGGCGAGTGCAGCCTGACGGTCGGAGAGATCGCCGAACTGTGCGAGCGCAGTAAAAGCAGCGTCAAGCGAGCTATCCGCTCTTTGGAGAAAAAGGGCCTTCTGACGCGCGAAGCGCGGTACCACGAAGATGAGGAAACCGCGAGAGCGGCGAACAGATACATTCTTCGGACATGCGGGTGAATAACATGACCAACCCCGAGCCGCAAAGAGCCGGAGTCAGAAAGAAGAGATGGATGGTCTGTTTCGAGAACGCCATCCTCGAGCAGGACTTATCCATCTACGAGAAGATGGTATACATCGTTCTCTGTTCTCACGCGAAGAAGGACGGCCCCGCGTTTCCGAGCGTTATGACGATAGCGTCGGAGGCGAGCTGTTCGAGAACGAAGGTATTCGAGGCTTTGAAGGTCCTCGAAGATAGAGGCGTGATCACGAGAGATAACCGAATTTTTCCGAAGAGAGGGCAGACCTCGAACCTGTACGAGATCACGGACATAGAGCCCCGTCCGCGAAACGGACGGGGTGAAGGAAACCCCCCATCGCTGTCCGCGGCGCGGACGGGAGAGTCCGTCTCACGGACGGGAGTAGTACGCGGCGCGGACGCCCCATTAAATGTATTTGAACTTGATCCCTTGAACATAACCAAAGAACATACCCCCATAGCCCCCCAGGGGGTGAACACGGAAATTTCCGAAACGGATCAATCCGAACCGGAAATGATGACCCAAGGACAAAGAGAACCCGAGCCCCCGGCGCGAAATGTGGATTGTCACAACCCGAAAGCGGCCGCTTCTCAGCCGGGAAAACTCATCGAGACGATACTGGCGGCGTACAACGACATCCTCCCCGAATTGCCGGAGGCTGGAAGTGTTACCCCGTCGCGCGAAAAAGCGGTCAAGCGCAGAATCAGGGAGGACGGGAAGCGGAGCGACCTGAAATGGTGGGAAAGATATTTCTCGCGCGTCAGGGAGTTTCCCTGGCTGATGGGCAGCAACCCCAGCAGTTGGCGGGCGTGCTTCGACTGGCTCATCGGTGAAAAAGGGATGTTGAAGGTACTGGAGGGCGGTTTCGGGCGTTTTTCTCCCCCGCCGCGGGACAACGGCGCGGAACTTGGAACGGAATGGGGATATGAGCTTCAAAGAAGATTCACGAACGCTAATGGAGTAGTCGATGCGAGAGCCCTGCTGCGATATCTCGACGAAATCGAAACAGCCTGAACTGGCGAGCCATCTTCTCGAACTGTTCGCGAGGACGTCGGAGGAGATAGAGGCCGAACTTGAAACCATCAAAAGCTGCCCGTCGCCATGTGACGACGGAACCGTACTGCTTCCCGGCCTCAGCCGGCGCGTATCCTGCCCCGTATCGAGCCCAGCCTGCGCGTTTGGGCTCCGCGTGACGGGCGAGTTGGAGAAGTACATGAACGGAATCATGATCGAGATCGGGGTCCCAAGACGGCACATCGAGAATTTCAGCGGACACCGGGAGTCATACGCGGTCTTGGAAGCGAACGATTGGCTATTTCGCGGATTTCTCGTCATCTGCGGCAGGACGGGCTCCGGCAAGTCGTTCGCCGCGGCGCGAGTGGTTTACAGATATCTTGAGAGCCGGATAACCGACAGGCTGAAACAATCGGCTTGGCGAGCCGCCCAAATAGCCGGTGAATCGGTTTCGTGGCAGGGCGCGAAGGAGATATCGGACGACAGGGATATATCCGCGAGAGCGATCGGGGCGTCCCTGCTCGTAATAGACGACCTGGGCAGGGAAGATGGCGCAAAAACGACGAGAGCGGCGTTGTGTTCGGCGGTTTCAAGACGGTATGACGCGAAACTCGCCACGGTTATAACCACGGAGTTCTCGATGGGCGACATCAGGCGGCGCTACGGGCGCTTTTTCACCGACAGGCTCACCGAGGACGCCGGAAACGGCGGGAATGTCGTCGATTGCGGGAACGTTTAAATTCGGCGCGGGTGAGATGTTTGAAACGAGACAGCGTTCATCGTGAATACGAGATTTGCCGGAAGGAGCGATATTCGTGAGTAATGATTCATTCATTCTCATGGTCAAGAAAGACCGTGTTGTAATGTCGTCGTCATACGTGAACGCCCCAAAACAGGCGCGCTCTGAATGAGTGATGACCGCTGCGCTGGATCGGAGCGGGGACCATTGAGGAATATGTTCCCGAATAAAAAAAACGCCCTTTTGACGCTGATGTCGGCGTTCATCGGTTACGCCGGGTTCACCGCGGCTCCCCGCGCGGCGGCCCTCGTCCTCGCCGTGCCTGTACTCTGGACGCTCGCGGATTCGAGATACGCGGCGTTTGCCGTAATACTGGCCTACAAACTCGCCGCTTCGAGGGGTCTGCTGGACGGCGCCGCGGTGTTCCTGTCCGAACATCACACGTTCGTGGAGGCCGCCGCGCTGTATTTCCTCATGCCTTTCGGCGCGTCTTTGTCCTTCGGCGTCTTCTGGAGCACAGACAGAAAGCAAAAAGCGATATGTCTCGTTCCCGCGTTTCTTTTCGCGTATGTCCTGCCGCCATTCTCGCTCATAGGCATAATCAACCCGCTCATCGCTTCCGGGGCGGTTTTCAAAGGCTGGGGATTCGCCGGGATAATCGCGGCGCTGGGGATTTACGCGCTTTGCTCACTCTCCCGAAAAACGGCGTATTCGTTCCTCTGCGTCATAGCCCTGTTCGCCGTTTTGCAGCCGGATAGCTGGTACGAACCGCTAAGGCCCGAGGGGATCGCGGCCGCCGATACGTCGTTCGGCAGGCTCGGAAGCGGCAGTTTCAATTTCGAGCGGGATTACGAACGTGCCAACATGGTCTTTTCTGAGTTGAAAGCGCGATTCGGCGGAGGAACGTCCGCGGATGTCGTCGTCCTGCCGGAGACGATAGCCGGAAGGTTGAACAGCGCGGGCCTGGAACTGTGGAGAGATGGGCTTGAAAAACTCTTCCCGGACAAAGCCGTGATATTCGGCGCGGAACTGCCGACAGGAGACGGCAAAAAATACGATAACGCCGCGCTCATGCTGTATCGCGGAAGAACGGCCTGGACCCGCCAGAGAATTCCGGTTCCATTTTCAATGTACAAAGGCCCTTTCGCGAAGACAGGCGCTAACGTCCATCTCTGGGAATGCGGAATGCTCCCTCTCCCTGACGGCAGAACGTCCGCCGTCATCGTCTGCTACGAGGCGTTTCTGACCTGGCCGCTCCTCGTCTCAATGACGCGAAAGCCCGACGTTATCATCTCCGCCGCCAATCTCTGGTGGTGCGGGAAAACGTCTCTGCCTCTTACGCAGCGGAGGGTCCTTTCGCTTTGGGCGCTGACGTTCGGCGTCCCGGTCGTGTTCGTGAGAAACATCTGAAAGGCGCTCCGTTATCCGCGCGAGCGTATCGAATTTACAACTCGAAAGGGGGTGAGGAAATGAGAGAACTGACGCTGGGAGAAATACTGGAAATAGTATGCGCGCCGGAACCCATCGATGAACCGGAAGAATCGGATTTTGTCGAAACCGACGAACTGGAAGAAGAAAAATTCGTCCAGAACTGGATTGAAAGGGAGATGAACTGAAGATGCCATCGGTTACTGAAAAAAGGCGGGAGGAATTAGCGGAGCGCGTAGCGCGCTCCCTGGATGCCGGGGTCATCCCTTGGCAGAGGAAAGATTTGCCTGACGCGCCGATTCAAAGCGCCGTCTCCGGCAGGGAATACGGCGGTCTCAACGCGCTTTACCTCATGGAGAAGTGCTCGGAGAATGGCTATGAAGACCCGCGCTTCATCACGGCGAGCGAAGCCAACAAGAACGGCCTTTACGTCCGAAAAGGCGAGCATGGCACAGTCCTTGAGCATTGGGCTGAGGGAAGCGACGGGAAGATGAAGCCGCACGGGTATTCTGTCTTTAACGTCCAGCAGCTCAACGGGCGGCTGCCCATACCGGAAAAAGACAAGCCGAATCTCGAAAAAGCCGCGCTGATGTTGAAAAACGCCGGTATCGAGATAAAACCCGGAAGCGGTGTGAAGGAGTACCGCGACGCCATAAAGAAGCTCACGGTCAAAGTCTCGGAAGAGACGGGTTTGACACAGTACGTCCACACGCCTGAACTTGCCGCGCTCCGGTACAGCATAGCAAGCACGGCTGCCATGCGCGGGGCCGGCGTTCCGGTGGAACAGACGGAAGGAGCGCCCACGAAATCCTGGGCGAACAGCATAAGGCACGACCCCAAGCAGTTGTCAAAGGCGGCGCGCGACGGGAGTCTTCTCGCCGGGGCGGTACTGGCCGACATGAGGGCAAAACAAGAAGAACAGTCCTTTCAGGCAAGCCGTGAACGGGCTGAAGCTCAAAAAGGGCAGGAACTCGTCTCGGAGGCGGCCGTTATCCCCAGAGGGCTCGATTCAAATCTGCCCAACGCCGATTTATCGGGCGTGCAGGAGGCGGTTATCGCGGCGGCGGAAAAAGCGGCGTCACAGGTGAACGACCTGCGGGCGGCCGCGTCGGCGAGAGAGATGGGCGTGAGAGTGGATAGGATCGCTGAGGCGCGGAACGTCGCGAAAGAACACATGGGGAGTGACGCGATAGTCAC
>JAITAT010000216.1 GCA_031283975.1 Synergistaceae bacterium | reverse complement strand
AGATACTGGACAAGTTCGGCTCGTCGCGCGTTCTGGAGCTTTACGGAGGCGCGGGCAGCCTCACGGCGTATCTCTCGGGCGTTTCGCGTTCTGTGGACATGGCGGAGGAGTGGCGTCCGGCGTCGCGTCTCGCCGCTGTCAACATGGAGAAAAACGCTGTCGGCGGAGTCCGTATCTTCGGGCAGTCTGCGGAAAGCTATCTGGCGGAGGCCCAAAATTCGCGCGCGGGAAAGTACGATACCGTGGTTGCCGATCCCCCGCGAACGGGCATGACAAACGATGTCGTGCGCGGTATTGGACAGATCGCGCCCGAGATGATAGTCTATATATCCTGCAACCCGGCAACGCTCGCGCGCGACGCAGCCATGTTCATAAACGGCTGGCATTACGAACCGCTCGCGATCGAAGCTTACGATATGTTTCCTCAGACGGCACACGTCGAAAGCCTCTGCGTGCTGAAAAGAATGAAAATAAAAAAATATTAAAGGGGCCAAGGGGACTTGTCCCCTTGCGGGGTTTGGGGCGGAGCCCCAAGGTTTTGCCCGCGGATTTGGACGAAAACAGGCGCTTTACCTCTGAGGGCGTCCATACTATAATGACATCATGCATTGGCATAAGGAGTGATCTGTATGGCGCGTATAGCGGACGAAAAAATTCTCACCGAAGTCGGCACGAACGAGTGGCAAGTGGTTGTGTTTTTGTTGGGGAATCAATATTTCGCGATAAATGTCGACAAGACAAGGGAAATTCTTCGCTGGCCGGGCGTTCGCGACGTGCCTCAGACTCACCCGGCGATGAAGGGCATCACGACAATCCGCGGAGAGGTCATACCTCTCATCGATCTCAGGACATATCTCGACATCACGCCTGACGTGGAGTTGAGCGACGCCAAGCTGATAGTGGCGGAATTCAACAAGATGAAGCTCGGTTTCGTCGTTGACGGAGTCGACAGGATATACCGCATAAATTCCGACGAGCTCGACGCGTCGCTGACCGGCACGTTTTTGGGGGAAAATTCCCTGTACGTCATAAAGCGCGAGGGACGCAACATACTGCTTCTCGATTATGAACGCATAGTGCAGGTGGTGAATCCGGGGCTCGCCGATCAATTCAAGGTGGAGGGCAGGATTTCAGCCGATATCACAGGCACGCTCGGCGATCTCGACGAATACAAGATCCTCGTGGCCGAGGATTCGCCGCTGATCCGAAAGCTGATACAGGAAGTTCTCGTGTCCGGCGGATTCCATAACCTGGAGGTCGTGGGACACGGAAAAGCGGCTTGGGACAGACTGAACGAGGACGGGGACGATTTTGACATTCTGCTCACCGACATAGAGATGCCTAAGATGGACGGACTGACGCTGACGCGCCGGGTGAAAGAAGACAGCAAGCTCGCGCACATTCCCGTGATAGTCTTCTCCAGCGTCATGGCCGAAGATATAAAGCGCAAGGCGCAGAGCATCGGCGCGGACGCGCAGATAACCAAGCCCGAGATGACCAATCTGCTCGAAAAGGTCATAGAACTTTTGGGCAAAACGCCAAAGGCCGTGCGCGCTCTTGCTTCTTAAAGACGCCTGGAGCGGCGCATGTCGTCTTCCCCACTGGGAAGAGGACATGGATCTGTGCTTGGAGACATGGGCGCCGTACGGATGTGATTTCAAGCCGATAACCGCGTATTCTCTCTATGGCGAGACACTGGGCGATATCGCCAAGATGGCCATGATGCAGGAGAGCGAATTGCTTTATATGTGGAGCGACGACACTTATCCGGTGGGCGCGCTGGTCCCGGAGAGCCTGATGCGTCCGGGGCAGGCGTCGGAAGATCACTGCGGCTTCACAATGGTGTTCTCGTACTCGGAGGCGATGGAGAGAGTGCTTCAAGGGCTGGAGGGCGAGGGCGAGCTGTTCGGGGCGGGGATCGCGTACTGCGGGATATGGAAAAGCTCCCTGCTGCTCGACGAGTGCAAGGTGCTGGCCGTGGCGAGTTCCAACCCGATGTTCGACGAGGAGAAATTTCTCTTTTCGTTGAGGGACGCGCTCTCCTCCAGGGGAAAATCGGGCAGGGGAATTCCTTATTTCGCCGAAAAATTCGGCCTCAGGCGTTTTTCAATTCCCTACGAGACCGACGACGTGACAGAGCTTCAGATATCAGGCATCCTCGCGAAACTAGAATTCGACGAAACGAGACGCGCGATCGGCGGCGTGGGCGATCTGCCAGGCAGCCCGCTGGAGGAGTATTGATACCGTGTCCTACGACAACGAAAAAGATGTCTTCTCGCGCGGCTGCCTGCAAGTCTATACCGGCAGCGGCAAAGGCAAGACCACGGCGGCGATAGGGCTTGCCGTGAGGGCTCTCGGGGCCGGCATGAGGGTTTTTTTCGGCCAGTTCGTGAAATGTGGCGGATACAGCGAGACAGTGATTCTCGCGCGTTTGGAAAACTTGGTGTTGAGGCAGTACGGCGCGGAAGGGTTCGTGATGGGCAAACCGGGAGCGTCCGACATCGACGCGGCGTCCCGCGGCCTGCGCGACGCCACGGACGCGTTAGCGTGCGGCGATTTCGGCCTCGTGGTGCTCGACGAAGTGAACGTCG
>JAITAT010000139.1 GCA_031283975.1 Synergistaceae bacterium | reverse complement strand
GGATACCGGTTGTCCGGGCAATCATCCCCATTTTTTTTGCGTTTCATGCGGAATGATGATGTGCCTTACGGATCAGGAACTGCCGAGGATACAAACCCCGGAGGGATATACCGTGCGGGGCAAACAGCTCGTCGCTTACGGGAAATGTCCTGAATGCGCCGGTAAAGAGAGCGATGGAAAATGAAACTGACCGAAATAACGCTGGAAGAAGCCCTTGGCAGACCACTCGCTCACGATCTCACCAAGATAGACGCGGCGAATGGCACAAAGGGCGCCAGGTTCAAAAAAGGACAGATAATAACCGAGGCTGACATTCCCGTTTTGCGCGAAATGGGGCGCGAGCACCTGTCGATCCTCGAACTGGAGCCGGACGAACTCCACGAGGACGACGCGGCCGCCGCGCTGTGCGAAAAACTGCTTGGCGCGAACTGTTCACCTTCTTCTCCCGACGAAGGCCGCATTACCATACGGGCGGACCGCGACGGTCTGTTGTCCTATGATTCGGCGATGGTGAACGCCGTCAACACCGACGCTGATTGGACGCTCGCAACACTCGCCCCTCACCGGCAGGTTAGAAAAGGGCAGCCGATAGCCGGTTTCCGCATCAGACCGCTCGCAATGAAAAAAGATCGCGTCGACGCGGCGGTCAGAGCGGCGGGCAAAATCGACGTTCTGCCTTTCTCTCCGCTCAAAGCGGGCCTTGTTATCACAGGCAGGGAAATTGTCACGGGGTTGGTGGAGGATGCGTTCACGGAAAAATTCCGCGAAAAAATCGCGGTCTTCGGCGGTTCCCTCCTGGGCAGGCGGTTTTGCACCGACGACTCTAGCGAGATAGCGGAGGCGATCACGAGTTTCATCGCGGAAGGCGCCGAACTGATCGTCTGCACCGGCGGAATGAGCGTCGATTCCGACGACAGGACGCCCGGCGGAATCGGAACAGCCGCCGATCGCATCGCGTTCAGAGGCGCCCCAGTGCTCCCCGGAGCCATGATCATGCTGGGATGGGCGAATGCCCCGTCAGGCGGCGCCATCGCGATAATAGGTTCTCCGGCCTGCGTGGTGCATGACGAACGCACGGCTCTCGATAAAATTCTGCCGTTTGTATTCGCCGGCGCCGATCCGTCGCCATACGTAAGGCAGTGGGGAGTGGGGGGATTATGTGAACATTGCGCGCCATGCCATTGGCCCGCGTGTTCATTTTCCGGCCAATGACTGGCTGATTACGGACGGAAAACATGCAACAATGTATCAGCTACTGTCGTTGCGCTATTTTCCTGTTGATCATTCGATAACATTCGTATAAATTTAGACACAGTTGAATTTTTGGAACATGCGTCTATTACGGGCTTCGTATCCTGAAACTGAAACGGCCTCATGGGGTGAAGCCAAGGTTCTTCCGAAAAGGGCGAACCTCCCTTGGTTTGGCTGACGGGTGGATTGTTCATCCGTGGTCAAATTCGATCTGGAAAGGAGTTGTATAAAGTGCCTGGGAAAGAAAAAGAAGATGATCTTGGCAAAAAATTATTTTGCGTCAAAAGAATATCCATCAACGGAATTCCAAAGAGAATAGTGGCCGATCCGGAGACGACGCTTCTCGAGGTGATTCGGGAACAGCAGCATCTGACTGGCACGAAGCGCGGCTGCAACTGTGGTCAGTGCGGGGTATGCAATGTGGTGCTGAACGATAAAGTAGTGCGTTCCTGCGTTACACGTTGGAAAAATGTACCGGAGGATTCCGCTATTCTCACCATCGAGGGAGTCGGAACCGTCACCGCGCCTCACGCCATCCAATTGGCGTTTATAGTGAATGGGGCTATCCAGTGCGGATTTTGTACCCCCGGTTTCGTAATGGTGGCGAAGCATCTGCTCGAACACAATCCAAATCCGACGCGCGAGGAGGTTCGTGAGGCCTTTCAGAAAAACTTCATGACTTGCCGCTGCACCGGATACATACAGATAACCAACGCGGTCATGGAAGCGGCCGAAGTTTTGAACGGCAAAAAGAGTCTTCAGGATCTCGCGAGAAGAATGGAACCGGGCAAACAGGTATGGAATACGAGTTATCCGCGCCCGAGCGCCATATTCAAGGTGACCGGTTCGTTCGACTACGGCGACGACGAGTATCTCAAACTGCCGGAGGGAACTTTGTTCGCCGTACCGGTGACGACTGAGTACCGGCATGCCGTCGTGAAGAAAATAGACCTGTCGGCCGCGGAGCGTATGCCGGGCGTTCACGCCATCGTAACCGCCAAAACCATCACCGACAACAAGGGCACCAACAGAATACGCGGGCAGGTAAACAGCCCGACAGCGACTACGGACGGCTGGGAGCGGCGCATGATAGTTCCCGAAGGCGACAAGATACGCCAATGGGGCGAGTGCGTGGCCGTAGTGGTCGCCGAGAACGAGCGGCTTGCGCGCAAAGCCGCGGCGGCGGTCAAAGTGGAAGTGGAGCCGCTGAAAGAGATGATCGACATACACCAGGCCATGGCGTCCGACGCCATTCCAGTATACGACGAAATAGAGGGCATCGACGGCATCCGCAACGCTTTCAACAGGCGTCCGTTCCAAAAAGGACAGGACCCGAAAGACCTCATCGACAGCGCGCCGTACAAAGTCGACGATACTTTCTACAGTTCGCGCCAGCCTCACCTCACTCTGGAAACGGACTGCGGGTACGGATATTATGACGAGGAAGGCAGACTGTGTCTCCAGACGAAGAGCATCTGCGTTTACCGGCATCAGCTCATGATAGCGCGCGGCATAGGAATACCTCCGTCGGGCATACGCGTCATACAGAACAATATGGGCGCGACTTTCGGGTATAAGGTCGGCCCGACCAATGAATACCTGCTGGCCGCGTGCCTTTTGGCAGTAAAGGATCGCCCGGTGTACATGAGGCTGAACATGAAGGAACACATTACCCGCACTCCGAAACGCTCGCCGTTCTTGATGAAAGTGCGCATAGGCGCCGACAAGAACGGCAAACTGATCGGCGGGGAGCATAGCTGGTACGTGGATCACGGCCCGTACTCCGAGTCCAGCCAAGACCTCATGAACAAAGGCATACAGTTCTTCCTGGCGCCTTACGATATCGCCAATCTGAAGGGCAAGGGATACACGGTGTGGACCAATCATCGCTGGTCGGCCGCGTTTCGCGCGTACGGAGGCCCGCAGACACATTGGGGCAGTGAGACGGCCATGGACATGCTTGCCTGCGAAGCGGGAATAGACCCGTTCGAGTTCCGCGCTAAGAACATAATGAAGGATAGAGGGTTTTCCCCGAGCGGGCAGCGTTTCGAGGTCTATCCCTTCCCTGAAATGATTGAAAAAGCGCGTCCGATATATGAGGAATTCAAAACGGACGCCGAAAAGAAAAATAAGGCCGGAGACGGGAAGATCAAGTTTGGGACGGGCGTCTCGTTCGCGATATACAACTCGAACGACGACGGGGCGGACGAAGCCTCGAACGGAGTCGAACTGACGAAGGACGGGGTCGTAGTCTACAACACATGGGAGGATCACGGCCAAGGCGCCGACATGGGCACGGTCGGTACTGCGCACGAGGCGTTGAAGCCCCTTGGAATCGATCCGCGCAGGATAAAGCATGTCTCCAGCGACACGGCCAAGACTCCGAACAGCGGCGCCGCCGCGGCAAGCCGCTGCCAGAATATGGTCGGCAACGCCATTATTATGAGCTGCAACATGCTTCTCGACGCCATGCGCAAAGAGGACGGCACATACCGCACATTCGACGAAATGGTCGCCGAAGGCAAGCCGCTCTATTACGAAGCCACGTTCAAGACGAAGGTGGTCGACAATGACGGCAACGTGATAGAGTGCACCGGAAACGACCCGGAGACCGGCGTCGGATATCCCTTTATGGCCCACATGTTCGGCATCAACATCGCGCAGGTATCGGTGAATACAGAGACCGGAAAGGCGCACGCGGAGAGATTCGCTCTCGTCGGCGACGTCGGCGTCATCTGCAATTTCGCGGTAGTCGACGGGCAGCAGTACGGAGGCATAGCGCAGGGCATAGGCCTGGCGCTCACCGAGGACTTCCTCGATGAGACGAAGTACAACAACCTTATAACGTGCGGCCTGCCGTATCCAAAGGATGTGCCGGACGATCTGAGGCTGATTCACGTCGAGACGCCGCGTCCTTTCGGGCCGTTCGGCGCGAGCGGAACGGGAGAGATGCCGCTGTCCGCTCCTCACGCGGCGATATGCAACGCCGTTTTCGCGGCCTGCGGCGCGAGGGTGAAAGAACTCCCCGCTACCCCCGATAAGATAAAGGCCGCTTTGAAAAAGTAAAGATCTGATCGAATAGCAAAGCAGCGGCCCGCTTGGCAGCACTGGCGGGCCGCTGCTTTTGGTTGGCAATGAAATAAAAAATCCATATTCGCATAGTATCGTTATTTCCTGCGTGACATGATAATATCGCGCAGGAGGGGAACCGATGGACAGACTGGAATCTCGCAGGAAAACGCAATGGGGCGCGGACACATAATGCCTTTGAAAATCCTCCGTCGCTATGCTATAGAGACTATTTTGTCTTGCTTATCCCATGCCAGTTTGCAATCAGACGATTGGCGCAGAGAAATCCAACCTTTCCGGATACCTGAACGCTATCGTGAAGTATGTGGTGTTGCGGAGGTGATTCAACGTCAACGCGGCGGCCCTCTCGCCATCTCTGATAGCGATTGCGTCCGTCAACTCTGCGTGTTCTTTGGCGCCTATGTTTTCCAACCTCCGACGTTCGAATATTTCCTCCACTTCCGGCGGCATTCGCAGACGGCTTATTATGTAGTGAGTGTATAGGTGGCTGCGCCAGTAGACCATCTCGTATATTCTTTTCAGGTATTTGTTGTCGGCGATATGCGCTACGCTCATGTGAAATTTGACGTTCACGTCGACCGCCGAATACGATTCGCCCCGTCTAGTATATAGGGAGGCGACAATGAAATTCGACTTTGCTCTCGACTCCTCTTCGTTTATCTGCTTTAATGCCTCAACGTCAGATTTGATCGCCTTCTCGGCCGCGAGATAAGCGAGTTTGGATTCGGTGCATTCCCTCGCGTGATACACGTTACGCATGTCCTCCAGCGTGAGCGGCGGGACGACGTATCCGCGCTTGCCCTTCACCTGCCCGAGAAATCCCTCATTCACGAGCCTCAACAGGGCTTCCCTGACCGGTGTCCTGCTCAAGCCCGTATAGTCAGCCATGGTGGTTTCGTATAACACTTCCGTGGGAAGGACTTTCCCGGAGACAACCATTTCAACAACATGCCGCAGTACCTCATTTGAGCTGTTCTCCTTTTTTTCTGTCATGGTCGGTCTCCTTTTTAAGTTTTTTGGCCGGCAAACGCATGTCAATTTACACACATGGTTGTGTATTCACTATTGATATTATCAATTTTTAGGGTTATTATGCATACATAAATTCATATTTTCAGCTTGTATATTATATCAATAAATAGATTTTCCTACATTGTTTTCGGCACACCCGTGCCATTTATTTGCAAGGAGTGATTAAAATGTGGGGCGGCATCAAAGAACAAGTTTCCAACACGCTCGATTTGCTTCATCATTACGCTTCAAAGGCCGATGGCGCGCGGTATTTTGCCCTCTTCGCTGAGGACGCGGTATTTATTGGTACCGACAGTGCTGAACGCTGGGGCCTGGACGAATTTCGGACTTACGCGCAAAAACGTTTCGACACGGGGATTGGATGGGGCTATCGCGCGCTGTCGCGGCATGTTTACCTCTCGTCCGACAAAAAAACCGCATGGTTCGACGAGCTGCTCGAACACACCGAGGGAATTGCCAGGGGGAGCGGCGTCCTCCTCCTCGAAGGTGGCGGTTGGAAAGTTGCGCAATA
>JAITAT010000178.1 GCA_031283975.1 Synergistaceae bacterium | reverse complement strand
ATGAAACCCTTCGAGGGAAGCATCACATACGGCGATGGGCTCGCGCCGGAGGATATCGGTTATGTGGCCCAGCAATCGCCGGCGGCTCCGGATTTCCCCGCCAGCGTATACGAGGTCGTACTCTCGGGCAACCTTGGGAAACGGCGAATTTTGCCGTTTTATACAAATCGGGATAAAATCGCGGCGCTGGAGAATATGGAAAAAATGGGGGTTTCGGGTCTCAAAAACCGGCGTTTCGGCGAACTGTCAGGCGGCCAGCAGAGGCGCGTTTTGCTGGCTCGCGCTCTATGCTCGGCAGAGAGACTCCTGATATTGGACGAACCCGTGTCGGGACTCGATCCCGACGCCACGGGAGATTTCTATGATATTGTGGAGGACCTCAACAAAAACGGCGGCATGACGATAGTGATGGTGTCGCATGACGTTGGGAGGGCTGTCGCCGGCGCCTCGCGGATATTACACATAGATGGATACCAGCTGTTCTTCGGCACGCGCGGCGAATATCTTGAAAGCGATCTCGGCAGAAAGTTCACCGGCGGCGGCAGTCATTTACATCCCGGCCGGCAAAACGCATATTCGCGCGAAACCGCATGAGACTCTTCGGCAAACCGATATCAAACGCGTTCCGCAAACGAGCCCGATAACGCCGCCATGCACAGAAACGCGTTGTATATCGACATGTAATCTTCGGCCTTATATCGAACCATGGTGGGTGAAACTGAATTAGCCCCGGGAAGGCGCATAGCAAGAGTCGCGTGAGAAGTGGTGGCAAACTGGATTTCGAGCGTATATGGGGGCTCCCCCATCGGCTTTATTGGGTTGTCTTTTATGTCGGAGAGAGCCGCGCCGACCCCTGTCTCTATACGTTCCCACGTCACCTGGGGATGACTGCATTCCGACGCGGCGCACCCGATGGCTCTTTTCGTCGCGACTGTTCTGATACCTGGTACGACGGAACGCATGTTCTCAGTCACATACTGATCTCCCGACAGAAATACCACCGGAACGCCGAAACATCCGGCGAAGTACCCGTTTATTTCAGCCTCGCCCACGGGGCGCCCGTTTATGCCGACTTCAAATATGCTCCCATAGCTGTAAGAATGGGCTATCGCTCCGCGTTCGCTCTTGCGGGAATGATAGCCTAAAAGCAGAACCGCGTCGAACGCGCCTGTAATTCCCTCCATCATCGACATCGGTTTCGCGCTGCCGCTAATAAGACGGGCCCTCGGATCGAGATTTTCTATTCTTATATTGTCGCCGTTATTATGAGCGTCGTTGACGAGTACGTCCAATGCCCCGGCGTTGAAAGCGCCTCTTATGGCGGCGTTGGCGTCACCCTCCATCATTCGCCTGCAAAATTCGTAGTCGGGGTTTCCGGGCGTAACTTGAGCGATTTTATAAATACCAGTGCAACCCTCCGCGTCTATAGATATAAAAACCCTCATTTTACATACTCCTCCTCAATGGAAACCTACGACAACGCATAATATCCCGCGACACCCGTTTCCCTCCTGAGCTACATAACCCCCAGTTTTTTGAACAGCATTTCAAGTGCCTGGGGCTCGCTTGCCAGCAATATACTGGCGTCAAGCGGATCGGACTTGGACTCGTCGTCCTGTAATACATTGAGGTTGGACTTGGTGACCAGCGCTATGTCTCCATACTGACCGAACATCGCTGATACTACACTCAGGATCGAAGCAAGCATGTCGTGGGTCACGGAAGGTGTGGAGATCCCGCTTGTCACGCCCAGCAAGCCGTTCACCGAATTCAGGAACGACCCAAGGATGATATTGCCGATCTCTCCAAGCGCGCTGTCGACCATGTCCTGCGGCATAGCGGATACATCCATCTGCATTCCAAACTGTTTCGACACCAGAAGGCTCACCAACTTGCCGACTTCATCCTCTCGCACCAACAGCATGAAGTTAAAGGTCACATCGCTGTCGGACGAGGCAAAAACCGCGGTATAGCTTGAATCCGGGTCGCCGTAATAGCTGTCCAGTTCATAAATCGACACAAGTTCCGCCTTTGGGACGTCTATATCGACAGAACACCCCAAAAGCGAGGACAGTGCCGTGGCGGCGTTGCCGGCGCCGATGTTTCCTATCTCCCTGATGGCGTCGATGTGCATCGTGTTCATGGAGTTCAGATCGAACAAAACAATCCCGCCTCTCTCCGATTAAGCATGTTCATCCTCCGCGGCGTCGTCCCGAACATCTTCTTTTTCGGCCGGAGGGGTTTCTTCAACTTTCGCGTCCTCTTTTTTGTCTTTGTCGTCTTCCTTTTCGGGGAAACCGAGCAGCACGTTGAATTCCGAGCCTTCCAGGACTTCTTTTTCGAGAAGTATAGCGGTTATTTCCTCCACCTTTGTGAAATTTTCCGTCAGGATGCCGTGAACTCTTTCAAAACACTCGTCAACGATACGTCTGACTTCCTGATCTATAGCGTAGGCTATTTCCTCGCTGTAGTTGCGATCCTCCATTATGTCGCGGCCGAGAAACACCTCGTGGTGTTTCTTGCCAAGCGTCACGGGGCCGAGACGATCGCTCATCCCCAACTCCGTCACCATCTGACGGGCTGTCTGCGTGGCGCGTTCCAGGTCGTTCTGCGCGCCGCTCGTGACATCTCCGAATTTGATGCTTTCGGTAACTCTTCCTCCAAGCAGAACGCATATTCTGTTCATCAGCTCGCGCTTAGATATAAGAAAACGATCCTCCTCGGGAACCTGCAAAGTATACCCCAAAGCCATGTGTCCGCGCGGTATTATCGAAATTTTATGCACCGGATCGGAGCCGGGAATCATACGGGCGACTATCGCGTGCCCGACCTCGTGGTACGCTATTATCTCGCGCTCCTTTTTGCTTATGACACGGCTTCTGCGTTCGGGGCCGGCCATAACCCTGTCGATGGCCTCCTCGAATTCCGGCATTTCAAGCATTTCCTTGGCTCTTCGTCCCGCGAGAAGCGCCGCCTCGTTCACCAGGTTGGCGAGATCCGCGCCGACAAAACCGGGGGTGCGCCGCGCTATCACGTTCAGATCGACGTCAGGAGCGAGTTTCTTGTCTTTGATATGCACCTTCAAAATAGCGAAACGTCCGTTGACATCCGGGCGATCGACTACTATCTGCCTGTCGAAACGGCCGGGGCGCAGAAGCGCGGGATCCAGTATGTCGGGTCTGTTCGTCGCGGCTATCAGGATAATGCCTCCGCCGACGTCGAAACCGTCCATCTCAACCAGCAACTGGTTCAGCGTCTGTTCGCGCTCGTCATGCCCGCCTCCGAGCCCCGCCCCGCGCTGACGGCCGACGGCGTCTATCTCGTCGATAAACACGATGCAGGGCTGATATCTGCGGGCCTGCTCGAAAAGATCCCTCACGCGGGCCGCTCCGACTCCGACGAACATTTCCACGAAATCGGAACCGCTTATGCTGAAAAACGGCACGTCGGCCTCCCCCGCCACCGCTCGGGAGAGAAGCGTCTTGCCGGTGCCCGGGGAGCCCAGAAGCAACACGCCCCTCGGTACCTTCGCGCCAAGTTTCGCGAACCTGCTCGGGTCGCGCAGAAATTCGACGACCTCCTGCAGTTCTTCCTTCGATTCGTCGCACCCCGCTACTTCCGCGAACGTGACCTTAGGACGATTATCCAGGAACAATTTTGCTTTGCTCTTGGAGAAATTCATGACCTTGCTTCCACCACCCTGCATGTTGTAGAGGATGAATATCCACGCCCCTATCAGGAGAAGCGTCGGGAACAGCGACGTCATCAGGCTCGACCACCACGGGGTCTTTTGAGGCGGCAGCACTTCCACGTTCACTCCCTTGTCTGCAAGTCTCGCGGCGAGGTCGCCTATGCCGACGGCGTATGAGCGAAACTCCCTTTTGTTCGAATAAACGCCCCTTATCACGCCCTCGTCTATGACGACTTTGTCTATCTTGCCGCTGCCGGCATCGTTCAGGAGATCGCTGTACGTGATCACATCTTCTTCTCTCGGGTTTTGCTCCGCGGAAAGGAACATGTTTACAAGGGTTACCACAACCGCAATCAGTACAACATATAGCCCCAGATGTTTTACATATTTACTCAAATGAGCAGGCCTCCCCCGTGTTTTTGG
>JAITAT010000165.1 GCA_031283975.1 Synergistaceae bacterium | reverse complement strand
CCTATCGCGGTCGTCGCCGGAAACTCGGCCGTCTCGAGCCCCGACTAATCTTCGTACATATACAGAGCCGCCGCGAGGCCCATTGCCGTGCTCTCGACGTAACCCTCAACCCCGGTTATCTGACCGGCGAGGAACAAATCCCGGCGCCGCGCTGCGCCCCCGGCAGCGGGGCGCAAGCACCCGTCGAGAGCCTCCGGAGCGCGGACAAAGGAATTTCTGTGCATCACGCCGCGCCGCACGAATTCGGCGTTTTCCAGAGCCGGGATCATGCGGAACACCCTGTCCTGCTCCGGCCATTTCAGGTTCGTCTGAAAGCCGACCATGTTATAGAGCGTCCCCTCGGCGTTGTCCCTCCGCAGTTGTACCACGGCGTAAGGTTCCCTTCCTGTCGCCGGATCCGCCAGGCCGACCGGCCGCATGGGGCCGAAGCGCATCGTGTCAATTCCGCGTTCGGCCATGACTTCTATAGGCAGACAACCCTCGAAATACCCGGCGCGTCCGTCAAACTTGTGGACGACCGCTCTTTCGGCCGCGACCAAAGCGCCGTGAAAAGCCTCATAGCTCTTTCCGTCCAGGGGACAATTGACGTAATCCCCGCCGCCGGCGCCATATCTGTCGGCACGGTACACCCGGCTCATATCGACTGATTCCAGCGTCACTATCGGAGCGGCGGCGTCAAAAAAATACAGCGGTTTCCCGGTCATCCGATCCACGGCTTCAGCGATTTTGCCCGACATCAACGGTCCCGCCGCTACGATCGACGCCTCCGCGGGTATCTCCGCCGCCTCTTCGCGGATGATTTTTATGTTCGCGTTCAACTCTATCTTCTCGGTAACGAGACCGGAAAAGTTATCCCTGTCGACCGCCAGCGCGCGGCCCGCCGGTACTTTAGTGCGATCCGCGCACTCTATCACAAGACTGCCCAACATCCTCAGTTCCTGTTTCAATATCCCCGCGGGGCTTGAGATTGTATCCGCGCCCAGTGAATTGCTGCACACCAGTTCAGCCAGTTTTCCGGTGAAATGCGCCGGAGTGACGGTGTACGGTCTCATCTCGTACAGAGTCACTTTTACTCCTCTGGAGGCTAGCTGAAAAGCCGCCTCGCTGCCGGCGAGTCCGCCGCCTATTACCGTCGCGCGCAAATCCGCCATTGTCCGCCGCCGGACGTCAAACACTCACCGCGCCGTCGTCGGGCTCCATGCCGCTGTCGTCGTAAACGACCTCTTCCTCGCCGTTCTCATTCACCGTCTTTTTCGGCGCGGCCGGTTTTTTCCAGCTCACGTAATCGCATTCGGGATATCTGCTGCACCCGTAAAAAGATCTGCCCTTGGCTTTCCCCTTGCCCGCCTTGCGGCGGATTATCTCCCCTTCGCCGCATTTCGGGCACTTGACGCCGGTGGTCTTTACTATGTTGCGGGTATATTTGCACTCGGGATAACCGGAACACGCGATGAACTCGCCGAAACGCCCGTTTTTTATCACCAGCGGCCGTCCGCAGTCAGGGCAGTCCTCCCCCACTGGAACCGCCTCTATTTTCATTCTTTCGGCGGTGGCCGACACTTCGTCCAGCACCGGCTTAAAACCGTTCCAAAAACTGCGGACCACGCCGACCCAGTCCTCCGCGCCGGACTCGACTGAGTCGAGCTCGTTTTCCATCTGCGCCGTAAACGCGGTGTTTATGAGCTGGGAGAAATATTTAACGAGAAAAACGTTCACAAGCCGGCCGAGTTTAGTCGGCGTCAGCTTTCTGTCCTCCTCGCGGACGACGTAGCCGCGATCGGCGAGCGTTTCTATGATGGACGCGTAAGTCGAAGGGCGGCCTATGCCTTTTTCCTCCAGCACCTTGATAAGGCCCGCGTCGGTATAGCGCGACGGCGGCTGAGTGAACTTCTGTTCGCGTTTTATGCCGTTCAGTTCAAGAGGTTCCCCGGCTTCCGCCCGAGGTATCTCAGCGTCCTTGACGCCAAGAGGCCATATCCTGCCCCAGCCGTCGAACAGCACGGTCAGTCCTTCCTGCTTCATGCCGTACTCGCCGGCGGATGCCTCCACGGTCGTGCGGGCCACTTTGGCGGGAGACATCTGGCTCGATATGAACCTCCTCCATATCAGGTCGTACACTTTGAACTGGTCGGACGTGAGGTGCGGTTTAAGCGATTCCGGCGCAAGCGACGGGTCGGTGGCTCTGATGGCCTCGTGGGCATCCTGCGCACGCCCCTTGGGAGTGAAAATATTCGGTTTTTCCGGCAGATATTCCTCTCCGATATTCGCGCCGATGAATTTTCTGGACGATTCGATGGCCTCTGGGGCCAGGCGGAGACTGTCGGTGCGCATATACGTGATAAGTCCGGTCGGGCCGCGTCCCGGTATCTCTATTCCCTCGTAGAGCATTTGCGCCGCCCTCATCGTCCTCCTGGGCGAAAATCCGAGCCTGCGAGAAGCCTCCTGCTGCAAGACGCTCGTCTTGAAAGGCGGCAGCGGGGGGCGCTTCGTCTCCTTTACCTTGAAAGAATCCACCGTTATCCGGTTTTTACGGATGACTTCCTCCGCCTCGAGCGACTGAGCGAGATTCTCGGGCACGAACTTTCTGCCGTTTTTCTTATCCACGCGCATCGTATATCGTCTCTGGGCCGACGACGCGTCGACGTCGAGCAGCCAGTATTCCTCCGGCACAAACGCCTCTATTTCGTCCTCGCGCTCGCAAACTATGCGGAGAGCCACCGACTGCACACGCCCGGCGGACAGACCGCGCTGGAGCTTGTACCACAGCAGCGGGCTCAAATTGTAGCCTACGAGACGGTCGAGTACGCGGCGCGATTGCTGGGCGTCCACCAGATTCATGTCGATGCGGTCGGGATTGGCGACCGCGCTTTTCACGCCGCGATCCGTTATCTCCTGCATTCTTATGCGGCAGTCGGAGGCGGGGTCGATGCCCAGCAATTTGGCCAAGTGCCACGCTATCGCCTCTCCCTCGCGATCCGGGTCGGACGCCAGAAGAGTACGGACGCTAACGTCGGAAGCCGCCTTGAGAGACTTTATCAGTTCCGCTTTCCCTCTCACATTGATGTATTCCGGCTCAAAATCGTTGTCCACGTCGACGGCGATTCTTCCTTTAGGAAGATCGCGCACATGACCGATACTGGCGGCCACATGATAAGAACGGCCGAGAATTTTTTCGAGCGTATGCGCCTTGGCTGGAGACTCGACTATGACTAGAGTTTTCCCGGAAGCGGCAGCCGCTGCCGTTGCGGCCAAATGTTTTTTAATTGGGCTGTTTTTTGGGGATGCCGCCTTTTTTACTGAAACCTTGCCGGCCGCGGGTTTTTTCTTTGAAGTTTGTTTAACAGCCGTTGTCGTCTTGTTTTTTATCTTTTTATCTGGCGTTTCCGCCTTTTCGCCCGCCGATGGCGCCTTCACGCCTGTTTTTTTCGCCAATTCCAGTCCCCTCAGCAATACCTGCCGGCGTTTCCCTCTCCGTCCCGTTCAGGGCTGAAGAGAGGAACACCCTCATATTCGGAAATTTTCTCCATGAGCAGAGAAAGGGTTCCGGCGTCAACAAGACATTGGTTAAGCCTTGAAACCACCACCGCGTGGAGCAGCGTTTTCTCTATGACCTCGGGCGTACAGTAACCGTCGTTCATATATTTGTATATCAATTCAACCGCCCCGAAAGAAAGCGCCTCGCTCTCCTCTTTCGACAACACCCTCGTACTCATGGTTTCCACCTCATTTCAGTCAGTCGCACAAGCTGTAACGCCCCGGGCCGATCATGGCTACTAAACCCCGCAAGGACATCACGGATATTATTTTAAAGACTTCAGCGGCGCTCATTTTAGCTTCACCAGCCAGGTTGTCAATAGTATTGCCGCCATGAATCGAAAGCAGCGACAAAATTCTTTTCTCGTCGCCGGACAGTGATTGCAAATTTTTACGGCCCATGCCCGGCGCATCGTCATCAAACAGCGTTCGCTCCGCGTATCGCTGCTCCGTGCCGAAAAACGAATCGAGATCGATCAGCGGCGTGGCGCCGTCGAAAATGAGCCGGTTCGACCCACAGCACCTCTCGTCGTCTATCCGCCCGGGAACTGCCCATACCTCCCGCCCCTCCTCCGCCGCCAGGTTCGCCGTTATCATCGCTCCGCTCCTGTAGGGAGCCTCGACCAGCACAATCCTCGAAGCGAGCCCCACTATTATCCTGTTCCGCCTCGGGAAATGCCATCTTTCGCCCTTCGAACCGGCGGGGTATTCGGTTATCAGCGCCCCCTTCTCCGCTATGCGCTCAAAAAGTTCCCTGTGTTCCGGGGGATACGCTATGTCGATTCCCGTGCCAAGAACGGCGGCCGTCGCGCCGCCGGCGTCGAGACAGCCCAAATGGGAAGCGCAGTCGACACCCTTCGCCCCTCCGCTTATCACGTTCCATCCCTGCCCGGCCGCCCTCGCTCCGATCTCCCTCGCCGTCTTGATCGCGTACGAACTGCATCTGCGCGTGCCGACCACCGCTATCGTCTTTACGCACAAAGACGGCACGGCTCCTTTTACGTACAGCAGCAACGGCGCGGCGCGTATTTTCAGCAGCGTCGGAGGAAAATCGGCGTCGCGAAAAGTGACTATCCTGACGCCGCGGCGCTCGCATCCGTCAAGCTCGCGATCTATCCATCCCGACGACAACGCCTTCGCCATTATGGAAATATTGTTCTCGGTTATTTTCAGCTTCTCCCACAAGGAAACCCCCTCTTCGGCGAACGCCGCCGGAGGAAGCCCCATTTCCTCGAAATGTTCCCACATTCTCGTGTCGTAATGCGCGCATTTGTTGAGCAGCAAGATCGAACGCAGCACAGTCTCTCGCCTACCTTCTCCACGCCGCGCCGCCGAAAACCGCGCCTTCGCGATAGGACAGGCTCTCCGAGACGTGCCGTACGGAAATTTTCTCCGCGCCGTCGAGATCGGCCACAGTGCGG